>DAITAN010000211.1:0-4960 GCA_036824235.1 Gaiellaceae bacterium
CGGAAGGCGGCGACGAGCGCCTGCAGGCCCAGATAGATGAGGTACGCGGCGCCCGCGATCCGCACGGCGGCGAAGGCCGGCTCGGACGCGAGCAGGAGCGCGACGACGCCGACGCTCGTCGCCAGCGCCCACACGGCCTGGCCCGAGACGACGCCGAGTGCGGTGGCGACGCCGGCGGGCCGCCCGCCGAGCAGCGTGTTGCGAATCGTCAGGGCCGTGTCCGGGCCGGGCGTGACGATCACGAGGACAGCGACGCCGAGAAACGCGAGGAGCTCCCTCACGCGTCCAAGTCTGGCGCGCCGGGCCGCGCGGCGCCAGCGCTACTCCGCGACGTGGATGTCCGGCAGGCCGCGGTAGCGCTCGTGCACGTGGAACCCGTAGCCCACGAAGAACTGGTCGGGCACGGTGAAGCCGACGTAGCGCATCGGGAGATCGTCGACGAGGCGCCGGTACGGACGGTCGAGGAGCGAGCAGATCGCGATGTCGCGCGGATTGCGGAGCGCAAGCGTCTTGACGACGTAGTTGAGTGTCAGCCCGGTGTCGACGACGTTCTCGACCAGGAGGACGTCACGGCCCGTGACGGGCATGTCGAGGTCCTTGATCAGCCGGATACGCGAGCGGCCGCCGAGGTCGCCGCCGTATCCCGCGAGCACGAGGAAGTCCATCGCGTGCGAGATTGGGATCGCCCGGGCGAGGTCGCTCGCGAAGATGAACGCTCCCTTGAGCACCGTGACGAGAACGAGGTCGCGGTCGGCGTAGTCGCGGCCGATCTCCGCCCCGAGCTCGTCGACGCGCGATCGGATCTCGTCCCGGGAGAGGTAGACCTCGCCGGGGCTTGGATCCTCTACGTGACGAGGTTCAGGCCGTATTTTTGACCCAGGCGCTCGAAGTCGCGCCGTGTGAAGAGCTTGACCTTGATGTCCGGATACCGCTCGCGAAACTTGCGGATTTTGCGGTTCTTGCGCGTGATGAGCGACTGCTTCATCACGGTCACCTCGAGATAGAGATCCTGCTCAGGCAGGTAGAAGTCGGGAGTGAACGCTTCGAGCACGCGACCGTCGGCGTCGGTCTCGAGCGGGTACGAGTGGGGCTCGTACTCCCACGGGATGCCGTGGTAGTCGAGCAGGCGGGCACATTCCACCTCGGCGTCATTGGCGAAAGGCGTCCCGGAATTTGCCTGGAAATCGCCGCTTTCTATGGGCATCCAACAGAAAAGGTAGCAGTCACCCCGGACGGCCCATCACTACACTTCGGCTACCGAACGACGGAGGCTCCGCTGTTCAGAATCGCCCATTTCTCGGATCTCCACTGCGGCTCGCCGTATTTCCTGCCGAACCTGGCCGAGCGCGCGATCATGGAGATCAACGAGCTCGAGCCCGACATCGTCATCTGCTCGGGCGATCTGACCACCTTCGGCTTTCAGCAGGAGTACGCGGAGGCGAAGGGCTATCTCGACCGGCTCGAGTGCGAGCAGTTCGTCGTCGTGCCAGGGAACCACGACTCGCGCAACGTCGGCTACATCCACTTCGAGGAGCTGTTCGGCGAGCGGCGGCGCACACTCCAGGTGGGCGGCGTCACGGTCGTCGCCGTCGACTCCTCGGAGCCCGATCTCGACCACGGCGTCATCGGCCGCGGGCGCTACGGGTGGATCGAGGAGCAGTTTGCGACACCGGCCGAGTTCCGCATCTTCGTCCTCCACCACCACCTGCTGCCGGTGCCTGGGACAGGGCGCGAGCGGAACGTCGTCTACGACGCCGGCGATTGCCTCGAGATCCTCCAGCACTCCGGCGTCAACCTCGTCCTCTCGGGCCACAAGCACGTTCCCTACGCCTGGCGGCTCGAGAACCTCTTCGTGGTCAATGCCGGCACCGTCTCGTCTCTTCGCCTTCGCGGCAAGACCAGGCCTTGTTACAACCTGATCGAGATCGAGAACAAGCACGTGGACGTCTGGCGCAAGTACCCGTTCCACGGGCAGGAGCGGATCATCCAGTTCTCGGTGGAGACGCTCGAGTACGAGAAGTACACGGCCCGGATAGAGACCGAGCTGACGGGGCGCCAATGAGGGCGCTCGCGCTCGTCGACGGTGAGCACTATCCCGACGTCGTCATCGCCGCGCTCGCCGAGCTCGACTACGAGTTCGTCGGCGCCGTGATGCTCGGCGGCCGCGAGAAGCTCCGCGATGGCCCGCCCGACTACGGCGTGCCGCTTTGGGACAACCTCGAGGACGCCCTCGCCGACGTGGACGTTGAGATCGTCGTCGACCTCTCCGACGAGCCCGTCGTGAGCCCGCGGAGACGCTTCCGCCTCGCCTCCCGCGCGCTCGCTTCGGGGATCCCATACGTCGGCGCCGACTTCCGGCTCGACCCGGTCATCTTCATGCCGTACGCCCAGCCGGCTCTTGCGGTCATCGGCACGGGCAAGCGTGTCGGGAAGACCGCCGTTGCCGGCCACATCGCGCGCCTGCTCTCGCAGAGCCGCGAGGTGGTCGTCGTCGCGATGGGCCGCGGCGGGCCCGCCGAGCCCGCCGTCGTCGACGTGAAACCGACCGTCGAGGACCTGCTTGCGCTCTCCCGCTCGGGCGTGCACGCGGCCTCGGACTATCTGGAGGACGCGGCTCTGGCCGGCGTGGTCACGATCGGCGCCAGGCGCTGCGGCGGCGGCCTTGCGGGCACGCCGTTCCTGTCGAACGTCGAGGAGGCTGCGGAGATCGCGGCCTCTCTCAATCCCGACCTCGTCCTCCTCGAGGGGAGCGGCGCGACGATCCCGCCGGTGGAGGCCGGCCGCCGCATCATCGTCGCCGGAGCCCACCAGGATCCCGAGGTCCTCTCGGGCCACCTGGGCCCGTACCGGCTCCTACTCAGCGACCTCGTGATCCTCACGATGTGCGAGGAGCCGTTGGCGACGCCGGCGCAGGTCGATGCCATACGCGCGGCCGTCGCCGAGATCAACCCCGAGCTGCCCGTGATCGCCACCGTGCTCAGGCCGAGGCCGGTCGAGCCGGTCGCCGGCCGTCGCGTGGCGTTCTTCTCGACCGCGCCCGAGGCGATCCACGACCGGCTGCGCCAGCACCTCGAGCGCGAGCACGGCGCCGAGGTTGTCCTTGTCTCGGGCAACCTCGCCAACCGTGAGGCGCTGCGGGAGGACCTGGACTCCGCCGCCGTCATCGAGGCCGAGGTCTACCTCGTCGAGATCAAGGCGGCCGCGATCGACGTCGTCGCCGAGGCGGCGGAGACGCGCGGGATCCACGTGGTGTTCGCCGACAACGCGGTTCTGCCGCTGCCGGGCGAGCCGGACATCGACGAGCGGGTGCGCGCGCTGGCCGACGCGATCGCCGGCCGGCGGGCAGTCGCGGGATGAACCCCGACCGCCGTCCGCCGGAGGCCCTCCTTTCTGGAGAGGTCAACCTCCCGTACTCGAAGGGCCTGATGGCGAAGACGCTCATGGGAGCGGGCATCCGCCCCGAGCGCGCCTACGAGCTTGCGCGCCTGATCGAGGGTGAGCTCGTGCGCTCGAACGAGGAGTCGACGATCGGCGCCGAGCGCCTCTACGACGTCGCGGCCGGCGTGCTCGCCCAGCACGAGGGCGAGGACGCGGTCCGCCTGCTCCGGCGTCTTCAGGCGCTGCGCGAGCTCGATCTCCCCATCGTGCTCCTCGTCGGGGGCGCGACCGGGACGGGCAAGTCCACCGTCGCCACCGAGGTCGCGCACCGGCTGGGCATCACGAGGGTCACGTCGACGGACACGGTGCGCCAGACCATGCGCGCCTTCTTCTCCCAGAAGTTCATGCCGTCGATCCACTACTCGAGCTTCGAGGCCGGCCCGGCCGTGCGCATCCACGAGGGCGAGGACGACGATGCCGCGCTGCTCGGCTTCAAGGAGCAGACGCGCAACGTCCTCGTCGGCGTCAAGGCGGTGATCGCGCGGGCGCTCGAGGAGGGCTACTCGGTCGCGGTCGAGGGAGTCCACCTCGTCCCGGGCGCGCTGCCGCGCTCCTACGAGGGCGCCGTCGTCGTCCAGTGCATGCTCGAGATCGAAGACGAGGACGAGCACGCGCGCCACTTCTGGGTTCGTGACTCCGGCTCGCAGGGCCTCCGCCCAATGGAGAAGTACCTGCGCGCGCTGCCCGAGATCCGCCGTATCCAGGACTACCTCGTCCAGCGAGCCGAGAAGGCAGGCGTTCCCGTGATCGACAACGCGCGCATCGAGTCGGCGGTCAACGAGGTGCTCCACCTCGTCCTCGCCGAGGTCGAGCGGGCCCAGGAGCAGGCCCGAGCATGAGCCCGTCCCGGTGAGCGGGCCCGAGCCTCGCTGTCAGTGTGAGGCGTTCGCCGCCGTCACGGAGCGCGCGGCGCTCGCCGGCGCGCGCTGGCTCGGACGCGGAGACGTCAAGGGCGCCGAGGAGTCGGCGGCGACCGCGATGCGGGAAGGCCTCGACGAGCTGGCGTTCACAGGGCGGATCGTCGTCGGGGGAGACGAGGAGACCGACGCGCTGGCGATCGGCGCGACCGTGGGCAGCGGCGGGGAGGAGGCCGACCTCGCAGTCGACCCGCTCGAGGGGCGCGCGGTCGTCGCGCGCGGCGACTACGGCGCCATGTCCATGATCGGCGTGGGGGAGTCCGGCTCGTTCCCACGCCTTCCGCAGATGTATATGCGGAAGATCGCCGTCGGCCCGGTCGCGCGCGGGAAGATCGACCTCACCAAGCCCGTGGGCGAGAACGTCGTCGCGATCGCCGAGGCCTATGGCCGCCGAACGAACGACATCACCGCGATCGTCCTCGACCGGCCCCGCCACCACGACCTCATCGAGGAGATCCGCGCCGCTGGCGCCCGCATCAAGCTGATCCAGGACGGCGACGTCACGGCCTCGATCACCGCCGCGGTGCGGGGCACGAACGACCACCTCGCGGTCGGCATCGGCGGGGCGCGCCAGGCGGTGCTCTCGGCCGCCGCGCGCAGCGACT
>DAITAN010000212.1:0-4957 GCA_036824235.1 Gaiellaceae bacterium
CGCTCGCCCTCTTCGGGATCTGGATCGTCGTCGAGGCGGCTCGGCGGCTCGTCTCCCCGCCCGACGTCGACGCCTCGGTGGTCGGCATCGTCGCGCTGGTCGGCATCGTCGTGAACCTTGCGGTCGTCGCGCTCCTGGCGCGCGCGCAGCGCCAGAGCCTGAACGTGCGCGGCGCCTACCTGCACATCGTCACCGACCTGGCGGCCTTTGTCGGGACGGCGGTCGCGGCCGGCCTCATCCTCCTGACCGGCTGGGACCGGTTCGACCCGCTGGCCTCGCTCCTCGTCGCGGCGCTGATGTTCGCGGCCGCCTGGTCGCTCCTGCGGGAGTCAGGGCGCATCTTCCTCGAGGGCGCCCCAGCCTCCGCGCCGCCGAGCGACGTCGGGCGTGCGATCGTGCGCCATCCGGGCGTCGTCGAGACGCACGACCTGCACGTCTGGACGGTCACGGATGGGTTCCCGGCGCTCTCCGCGCATGTGCTCGTGCAGCCGGGCGCGGACTGTCACAGGATCCGGTTGGAGCTCGAGCGCCTCCTGCACGAGAGCTTCGGGATCGATCACACGACGCTCCAGGTGGAGCACGTCGGGTCGGCGCGCGGACTCGAGATCAGCCGGCCGAGTCGCGCGCGGTGAGGTCCGCGAGGCGGAGCTCGATGAGCGGCCCGACCGTTCGGTCGAGCCCGGCTTCGCGCGCGAGCTCGAGCGCCTCCGCGTAGGTCTCCTTCGCCTTGGCGGGGAGGCCTTGCTTCAGGCGGTTGTCGCCGAGCACGATGAGCTTGCGGATGCGCTCGTCGGCCTGCATCGGCGGGCACGGTAGCACGGTAGGGCCAGAGCAAGCTGCTAGCCTGACGCGCGTGCTCCAGGTGCTCGCGGTCTTTCAGGTGCTGATTTCGGCGGTTCTCATCGCCCTCATCCTGATGCACTCTGGGCGAGACACGGGCTTCGGCGGCCTTGGTTTCACGCCTGCCTCGCAGGGCGGTCAGCACATCGTCGAGCGCAACCTCACGCGTCTGACGGTGGTCGTCGCGGTCATCTTCGCCGCGAACACGGTCGCGCTCTTCTACCAGTTCGACTGAGCCGTCACCCGCCCGCGATGGCGGCCACGAGCCTGATCGTCTCGCTGCCCTCGAGCGGCGTCTCGACCCCGTCGCGCTCGCGCACGTCGATCCCGTCGACGTAGACGTTGACGAGAGGGCGGAGCTCGCCGCGCTCGTCGAAGACGAGGTTCGCGACGGGAAGAGCCTGCAGCGCGTCGCGGACGGTGGCAGCGTCGGGCTCGAAGCGGCTCGCGCCGCCGGCCTCGGCCGCCAGAATCGACGGGAGGAGGACTACCGCCACTCCGCGGCCTCCACCGAGAGGATCGGCGGAAGCTGGGAGGCGCCCTCGATCCACGTCTCGCCGGCGTCCGGGGAGGCAAACAACGACCCGCTCTGGGTGCCGAGGTAGATCCCGGCCGGTTCGAGGCGGTCGGAGGAGAATCCCTCGCGCATCACAGCGCCCCATGCGGGCTGCGGCAGCCCACCGGCCAGCAGGGACCATGAGGCGCCCCCGTCACCGGTCCGATAGACGCCGAGCCGCCCGTCGCAGGTGACGCGGTTCTCGGCGCCCTCCTCCGGAATCACGAACGCTGCGTCGGGATCGCGGTGGTCGAGCGCGAGCGGGAAGCCGAAGCCGCTCGGCAGGCCGTTCCCCTCCAGCCGTTCCCAGTGCTCGCCGCGGTCGTCCGAGCGATAGACGCCGCAGTGGTTCTGCTGCCACAGGCGCTCCGGCCGGGCGGGATGGACCAGCAGCTTGTGCACGCACTGGCCCAGCTCGGGGAAGGGGTCGGGGAGGAAGTCGGCCGCTGTGCCCTGGTTGGCCGGAACCCATGATTCGCCGCCGTCCTCCGTGCGAAAGACGCCGGCGGCGGAGATGCCAACGTACATGCGGTTAGGTTCGTCGGGGTCGAGCGCGATCGAGTGGCAGCACATCCCGCCCGCGCCTGGGAACCAGCGGTCGCGAGTCTCGTGCCTGACGATGCCGTCGACCGGCTGCCATGTCGCGCCGCCGTCGTCCGTGCGGAAGAGGACGCCGGGCGCTGCGCCAAGCCAGAGGCGTCCGTCCTCGCCGGCGCGGCCCGGCTCGACATGCCACGTCTTCTCCAGCGTGAGGCCGGTGTCCTCGGGCAGGCCGAGCTCCTCGGCGCGCGCCCAGGTCTCGCAGCGGTCGGGTGAGCGGTGGGTAGTCGCGCCGTAGACCTCGTTGTTGGTTGCCGCGTGGATCGTCTCGTCGCGCGGGTCGACGACGGCGTGGAAGATCGACCAGCCGGTCAGGAAAGGTCCCTCGAGTGCCCAGTCCCGTCGCTCCTCGTCGCTCTCGAGGAGGAACAACCCCTTGCGTGTGCCGACTAGAACGAGGACGGTCATCAAAGGCCCGGGCCGGAGCCCGTGCCCACGATGGTAAACGCTTCGGTCGCGACTGCCGGGACGAGTGTCCCGAAGGGATAGCGCTCGTCGTAGAAGTCGCTGCGGTTCACGAGGGTGACCTCCTCGGTGAGCCCGAGCAGCCCTGCCGCAAGGGCGGGGAACGACGTGGTGAAACGGAGGTTGACGAGCGGCGTCGTCACCTTCCCGCCCTCGACACGAAACGTCCCGTCGCGCGTCATCCCGGTGATGATCCCCTCGCGGGGGTCGACGACTCCCAGGTAGTGCAGGCGGGTCACGTAGATCCCGTCGCCGACGCGCTCGGCGAGCTCGTTCAGCGAGGCCGCGTCCCCACCGTTGAGGGAGAGGTTGAACGGGACCGGCCCGAACGCCTGCGCCGGCGCGCTCAGCCCGTGCCCCGTGGACTCGCGCTCCGCCTGCTTCGCGGTACGGCGGTCCCAGACGACGTCGTGCGCCACCCCCTCCTCGACCATGAGCACGCGCTGCTTCGGGACGCCCTCGAGGTCGAAGCCCTTCGGGTATCCGTGCGGATCGAGGCCGTCGTCCCAGAGCGTGAAGCCGTCGCTGAAGAGCTTCTCGCCGAGGCGGCCGGACAGGTAGCTGCGGCCTTCGAGTAGGGCGAGCGCGTTGAGCGAGGTGAAGCCGAAGTAGAAGAGGAGCTCCGACACCGCGTAGGGCTCGAGCACGGCGCGGAACGTCGCCGGCTCGATCTCGCCGGCGTCCTTCGTCCGGGACGCCTTCTCGGCCGCTTCGCGGGCGACGGCTCCCGGGTCGATCTCGGAGGCCCGCCAGGAGGTCGCCTCGGCGTAGCCGGAGACGTCCTCGCCGGCTGCGAGCGTGAGGACGCTCGTGTCGGTGGTCGCCTGCGAGACCGCATGGCCTGTTGTGGAGGCGACGCCGACCTCGGTCGAGCCGCTCGTGTAGTAGCCGTAGAGGCCGAGGCCCGGCGCGGCTCCGATCGCCGCGGCGGCCTGCTCGGCCTGGTCTTCGGGCGTCTGGGAGGCGGTCTCCTCGTCGAAGCCCTCCACCTCGGGCACCGCGGCCGGCGGCTGGAGGCCGGGGTAGCCGGGGTCGACCGGCGAGCGATCGGCCGCCTCGCCGGCGCGCTTGGCGACCGCTGCGAGGCCCTCGTCGTCGGTCCGGTTCGTCGTCGCACAGCCCACCCGCCCGTCGCGAACGACGCGGACAGTGACGCTCGCGTCGCGGATAAGCGTCGGCTGGTGCACGGCCGAGGCGGCAAAGCGCGCGAACCCGGAGCGCTCGACGTGGACTGAGGCGTCGGCCTCGTCGCCCTCCGCGGCGCGCACCGCGCGCTCGGCGAGATCGAGAGCGCGGCTCACGAGCGCACGCCGACCTGCACGTCGCGGAAGCGTGCCGGAGACGTGCCGTGCGAGACGTGCGCGTGCTGGCCCGGCTGACCTTTCCCGCAGTTCGTGAGGCCGTACATCTTCCATTCGTCCGGCCCGGCCACGGCGTCCAGCCGTCCCCAGAACTCCGGGGTGACGCCCATGTAGGTGGCGTCGCGCAGCATGCGTCCCAGCTTGCCCTTCTTGATCTCCCACGCGACCTGCGTTCCGAACTGGAAATTGAGGCGCTTGTCGTCGATCGACCAGCTCTTGTTCGTGCAGAGGTAGAGGCCGTCGTCGACGTCGGCGAGCAGGTCCTCCAGCGAACCGGCGCCCGGCTCGAGGTGGAGGTTCGTCATGCGCACGAGCGGCATGCGGCTCCAGCTGTCGGCGCGCATCGATCCGCCCAGGTCGCGTCCGATGAGCGCGGAGGTCTCGCGCGAGGCCAGGTAGCCCGTGAGGATCCCGCCCTCGACGACGGGCTGGCGCCGCGCGGGCGCGCCCTCGTCGTCCCAGCCGAAGCTTCCGAGCCCGAGCCGGGTGGTCGGGTCGGCGGTGATGTTCATGTGCTCGGAGCCGTAGCGCAGGCTCCCCAGGTCGCCGGGCTTGAGGAAGCTCGTGCCGGCGTAAGCGGCCTCGGTGCCGTAGACGCGGTCGAGCTCCGTGGGGTGGCCCACCGACTCGTGCACCTGGAGCTCCATCTGCTCGGCGTCGATCACGATCGTCGTGATGCCCGCCGGGCATACGTCGGCTGTCAGAAGCGCGGCGGCTTCCTCGCCGATGCGCGGCGCTTCGCGGTCGAGGCCGAGCTGCTCGACGTACTCCCAGCCGCCCTGCCCGCTCGAGCCGCCGTGCGCGCTCGGGTAGCTGCGGTTCTGGACGCGCCCGTCGTCGGAGACGGCCAGTGCGTCGATCCCGCCGCCGCACTCGACGAAGCGCTGCGTGATCCGCGCGCCCTCGGACGAGTGGAAGGCGCGCCGCTCGTGCATGGCGCGAACCGTAGCCTCGGTGATCTTCACCTCGGGCCGGCGCATGCCCTCCTCGGCGCGCAGGCAGAGGGCGATCTTCTCCTCGAGGGGCACCTCGACCGGGTCGCGCTCGACGGGCGCCTCGTACTCGCCGGTCGCCGGTGGCACGGGAGCAAGTTCCACGCGCGTGCGCGCGCGCGAGGCGCTTGCGCGGGCGAAGG
>DAITAN010000213.1:0-4931 GCA_036824235.1 Gaiellaceae bacterium
TGTGGCGGCCTCCTCGTCCTCGCCCAGGGCCGCCCAGGCCAGATGCCAAGCCCGGCGCTCGAGATCGCTGCGGTCGCGCATGGCTTCCGCGAGCGCCCGATGGGCCGACCGGCGCTCGGACGGCGCGGCTCCGTGGAACACGGCCGACCGCACGAGGGGATGGTGAAAGTCGATGCGCCCGCCGGCGATCCTGACGAGGCCGGCGTCCTCGGCCGCCTCGAGCGCCGCGCGCTCGATCCCGAGCGCTGTGAGCGCTTCGGAGACTGGCTCGAGCTCCCGCGAGAGGGAGACGGCTGCTACCAGCAGGGCGCGCTGCGAAGCGACGGGCAACGTCTCGGCGCGCCGGACGAAGGCGCGCTCGAGGGTCGCGCCGGCCGGGACGGGCTCGGGCAGCGGCTCCCTCCCGAGGAGCTGCTCGGCGGTCAGCAGGCTCTGAACCTCCAGCAAGGCGAGTGGGTTCCCTTGCGTCGCCTCCCACAGCCGCTCGGCGACCTCGTGCACGACGGCCTGCGCGTCGCAGCAGGCGAGCAGGCCGACCGCCTCGTCGACCGTGAGCCCGTCGAGCTCCAGACGCTCGATCCCGGGCGGATCGAACGCGCGGCCTTCGTTCTCCCGGACGGCGAAGAGGATCGCCACCGAGTCCGCCACCAGCCGCTTGGTGGCGAAGAGCAGGGCGTCGTTCGTCGCGCAGTCGAGCCACTGGGCGTCGTCGACGACCACGAGGAGGGGATTCGACTCGGCCGCGGCTGCGAGAAGGCTCAGGGTGGCCGCGCCGATAGTGAAACGGTCGTGCGCCTCCGGGTCGCAGAGCCCGAGGGCGCTTCGCAGCGCCTTCGCCTGCTGTGGCGGGATCTGGGGCAGATGCTGGAGGAACGGCCGCAGCAGCTCGAGGAGGCCGGAGAACTGGAGCTCGGCCTCGGACTCGACGCCGAGCGCGCGCACCACAGTCATCCCTTCGGCTTGCTCGATCGCGTATTCCAGCAGCGCGGTCTTGCCGATCCCCGCCTCTCCACGGACGACGAGCGCGTCGCTACGCCCGCGCCGGGCGCGCTCGAGCAGCTCGTCGACCAGGGCGCGCTCGTGCTCTCGACCGACGAGCACCGGCTCGACGGCCGCCAGATTCCCCACGCTCGACAGCGCGACCGCCATCACGTCCGACCGATCGGCAGCTGGGCGTCCTCCTGGTTGAGCTCCGACAGCGTTCCCTCCCCGTCTCCGGTGCGATGCGCTCGTCCTTTGCTAGACGCTGTTCACGAGGCCCGTCTTCCGTCGACGTAGGTGGGTCGTCGCCCGGGCAGCGGCTCGGTGCGTCGAGAAGGGCGTCAGTTGTCCGCGGACACCCTGGGGTCTAACGTATGAGCATGCGGCGACCTTTCGGCGTGCCGTTCCTACTCTTCCTCGGAGGACTTGCCTGGGCGGGCGTGCACGTGGCCGCCCACCGCGCGGCTGAGGCCGCCGGCGCTCAACCCGGCCACGGACATCACTCGGACGCCGGTGCGGCCGCCTATCTGCCGACGTCGCTCACGCTCTGCCTGTCGCTCGCCCTCGTGCTCGCCGCGATCTCGAGTGTCTACCCGCGCTGGCGGGGAGTCTCGGGGCGCTCGCTCTGGCTGTTCGGCGCCGTCCCGCTTCTCGGGCTCCTTGCTGGGGCGGTGGCGGACACAGGCGGGTCCGTGACTGGGACCCAGACGAACCTCGCCGAGTTCCTGCCGGTCGCCGGCTTCGTCCTCATCATCCAGGTCGCCGTAGCGTTCAGCGTCGTTCGTATCGCCCGCGGCCTGCTCGACGCCGTCGCCGCGATCGGAGCGCTCTTCGCGCCGCTCGCCGCCGCGCCCGGCGGCGAGCCCTGGAGCCTTTTCGCCGCGGACGCGGTACTCGTCCGCGCATCCCACCTCACGCTCGACGCCGGCCCTCGCGGGCCCCCCGGCTCTCGCTGATCGCGGGCTGACCGGGCGCGCTCGTCGGCGTACCGGACTAGGGACAAAGCGGCGGCAACCGTCCGCCGGGCCCTCGGAGCACGCTCACCCCGCGATGAGCAACTGAGTTTCCCCACGGTCGGCGCCGAAGTACCCACCACCTCCGCTCCGGCGCCGGCCACCTTCAACGGGGCCCCGGTCGTGGATCGCCTGCCTGCGAAAGTCTGCGACCGGGGACCCCGTCTTCTTAGGATCGACGAAGACGTCCGCCGGGAAGTCGGGGCGCACGTAGTCTGGCGGTGTCACCCCCAGCGAGAAGGAGCCGCCATGGCAACCGCGCCCAACCGCGACCGGACTCCGCTCATGCTGATCCACGGAGCCTGGCTCGCAGCCAACAGCTGGAACAACTTTGCGGACTACTTCGAAGGCCGCGGCTTCGCCGTCTCCGCGCCCGAGTGGCCGCGCAAGCACGGAGGCGTCGAGGAGCTCCGCGAGGACGCCGAGGAGATCAAGGGCCTCGGCCTCACCGAGATCGTCGACCACTACGAGGAGAAGATCCGCGCGCTCGACGAGCCGCCGATCCTCATCGGCCACTCGTTCGGAGGGCTGATCGTCGAGCTGCTGCTCGACCGCGGCCTGGGCCGGGTCGGCGTCGCCATGAGCCCCGCTCCTCCGAAGGGCATCCTCGTGCTGCCGCTCTCGTCGTTGAAAGCCGCCGCGCCGGCTCTGGCGCATCCGTCGACGCGCAGGGGCGTCGTCACGCTGACGCTCGAGGAGTTCACCTACGGGTTCGTGAACACGTTCGGCCCCGAGGACGCGGCGGCCGCCTACGAGAGCTACGCCGTCCCGGAAACAGGCCGGATCTTCTACGAGGCAGGCCTCGCGAACTTCCACCTCGACCCGCCGAGCGAGGTTCACTTCAAGAACGCCGAGCGGGCCCCGCTCCTCATCATCGGTGCGGAAAAGGACCACACGGTGCCGGCCTCGGTCGCCCACAAGCAGTACGAAAAGTACGAGCGCTCGCCCGCCCGGACCGACTACATCGAGTTCGAGGGGAAGCCGCACCTGATCATGGTCGCGGACGGCTGGGAAGAGGTCGCCGGCGCGATCGACGGCTGGCTCGACGACGTCCTCGACGTCACCGTCATCCCGTCGCAGGAAACCTCGGCGTAGGGGCGGAACCGGCTTCTGAGCCGGCAGTCATACCCGGCAAGCGGGGAGGGACGGTTCAAGCCGTCCCTCCCACACGCACTCTGCTGGTTCCCCGAACGAGGGAGGAGATCATGCCGCTCGCCCCGATCACCCACCAATCCTGGTTGTTCAGTCCGCCGCTGGAGTTGCCGCTCCAGCCGCGCCTCGAGAATGGGCGCTTCGACTCGCTGCGGCGCCGACCGCTCGAGACCGCGCCGCCGTGCCACACGACTCAGGTCATCGACGCCGACGATCCATCGAATCCAACGGACCGCGACGTCCACTTCTTCAACCGCGTGCACCAGGCCGTCGACCTCGCCTCCGAAGCAGGGAACTGCGTCTACGCGGCTTACAGCGGGCGCATCGTGAAGGTCGAGGTGCAACCGGGCGGCGACACGGCCAACGTCAGCATCGACCATCACCCCCGGGGGCTTGGCTTCGTCACCAACTACAACCACATCACCGACGTCCAGTTCGCCGAGGGCGACTTCGTCGGCACGGGCGAGCCGATCGCCCGGGTCTCGGCCGCGCCGGACGACCCGACGCTGCATTTCGAGCTCTGGGCCGTTGTCGATCGCAAGGATCCCGGCAATGACCCGCCCGGCGACAGCGACATGGTGCCGGTCGACCCGACCCGGGCGCTCTACGCCTGGGAGCGTCGGCTCGTCGCCGACGAGCCGCTGGCCGGCCCGCAGATCCCCCTCACCGTCGGGGTCACACGCCTCAACACCATTCACTTCTTCTTCGCCAGGTTCGAGTCGGACATCACGCTCCACGTGCCCCTGTACGAGCCGATGACCGAGGACGAACGGCTGGTGATCGAGTTGCTACGCGAAGCGCGCCGTCGTGGTGACGCCGTGGAGCTGTCCTTCCGGCGCTCGGCCTTCTGGGGAGTCGACGTGGCCACGCAGGGCGAGCTCGCGTAGGCCGGCGGGGTCGCACGCAGACTTGCTACGCCGCTGCGGCGGCGAGGATGCGTCCGACGCTCTCGTCGGAGAAGAAATCGGCCGGTGACAACACTCCGGCGGCGACGCGCGCGAATCCGTCCATCGCCTCCTGGTTCCGCCTGACCGCGCTCAGCAGCTGCTGCATCTCGGGCGGCGCAGGCGCAAGCGCCGCAAGGTCGGCCGTGAACGCGTACATCGGAAGAACCTGCTCGTCGCGTCGCGTCTGGTACGCGGAACCGGGCAGAGACTTGACCCGGAAGTAGCTAACGGTTATCTTCGCCTAGCTAACTGTTAGAGAGAGGTCGTATCGGTGCCAGAAGCCGTTGGCGTGTCGATCAAGGATCCGTCTCCCGGTTACCAGCTGCGGGTCGTGCAGGAGGTGTTACTCGCGCTGTTGGCCAAGGAGGCCTCTCACGGCTATCAGCTGCGCGCCCGGCTTCAGCTTGCGCTCGGCCCGCTGGCGGAGGCGCTGAATGCAGGCCAGGTGTACGTGACACTGAATCGCCTCGAAAAGGCAGGCCTGGTGACCTCGGAGCGGGTCGGCCAGACCGATCGCCCAGACCGCAAGGTCTACGAGCTGACCACGGCAGGGCGGGCGCGGGTCATCGAATGGCTCGAGGATACGAGCTGGCCGAAGCCCGCGCCGGCGGAGTTCCATCTGAAGCTAGTTGCCGCTGCGGCGGCGGGACTGGGCGACCCGGTGCGACTCGTGGACGTGCAGCGGCACGCGCTCTTGGCCGGGCTGGCTGCCGCGCAGCGGGCCGCGTTGGCGGAGCCGAATGGTTCGGTCGCGGGGCTCTTGCTCGAGGGCGTGGTGCTGAGGCTGCAGGCGGACCTGCGCTGGCTCGTCGTCCGGGACCGAGGTGGAGACGGGATT
>DAITAN010000214.1:0-4885 GCA_036824235.1 Gaiellaceae bacterium
GCAGCGCGTCCTCGTCGGCGAGGGCGCCGGCGAGGAGGTTCGAGCTCGGGCAGATCTCGAGGACGATCTCGGTCTCCCGCAGGAGTCGCATGATCTCCTCGTCCTCGGCGGCGAGGATGCCGTGCCCGATGCGCTCGGGGCGCAGGTGCTCGATGACCTCGCCGATCTCGTCGATCCCGTGCTGCCCGCCCTCCTCGCCGACGTGGATGGTCACGCCGAGGCCCCCCGCGCGCGCCTCCTCGACGAGCGGCGCCAGGTCGCGGTAGGGATAGCGCCCTCCGTCGGGACGCGGGCCGGCGATGTCTACGCCCACGACTCCGCGGTCGGAGTAGCGGATCGCCTTCTCGACAATGACCCCGTTCTGCTCGTGGGTGAAGGTGCGGTCCATCATCAGGATCAGGCCGGCGCGCACCTTCGGATACTCCAGCCGCGCGCGGTCGAGGCCGCGGGAGGCGGCCATGATGATGTGGTCGAGGTCGCGCTCGCCGCCGCGGTTGCGCTTCATCGGGTTGAAGCGGAGCTCCAGCGTGGTGATGTTCTGGGTGCGGTACGCGCCGCCGATGGCGCCGTGCACGGAGCGCTCGACGGCGAGCGGGCTCGACTGGATCAGCTCGGTCCACTTGTAGATCGCGTCGAGCTCGGGCAGCCCTTTGACTCCCCGAGGGTCGACGGTCACGAGCTCGACGAAGTCCCAGTAGTCCTTGATGGGCAGCGCGATGCCTTGCTCGTGGGCGAGCGTCCACATGACCGCCGGGTCGACGGAGCCGCCGAGGTGCGTGTGCAGCTCGGCCAGGCCCTCGCGGCTGAGCTCGGCGACGAGGGCTTTGTGCTCGGCCACGCTCAGCTCCGCCCGCCCACGGCGGCGGCGAGGGTGGTGCCGGCGAGCCGCTCGGGGATCGTCGCGAGCCGGTCGACCGGCTCTGCGCTGAACACGAAGCGCACGTGGCGGTCGGCCACGGGGCCGCCCCAGCCGACCATGGCCGTGGCGGCGATCGAGCTCTCCTCCAGGAGCATGCGCGACGCGGCGCGCGCCTCGAAGCCGAGGTCGGACACGTCGAGGAGCATCGACCAGCCGCCGCCGGGTCGCACGAAAGGCCAGTCCGAGAGCCCGGCGAGCATGACGTCGCGCCGGCGTTCGAGCTCCGCGACGCAGTCGGCGACGTGGTTCTGCTGGCCGCGCAGCACGGCCGCGGCGGCCGCGCGCGCGAGGCCGACGGGAGTGGTGGTGTTGTAGACGTGTGCCCAGCCCGCGTCCTCGATTGTCTCGGCCGGCCCGGCGACCCAGCCGACGCGCCAGCCGATCATCCGGTGCTCCTTCGACAGCGAGCCGACGACGATCGTCCGCTCGGCCATGCCGTCGTGGTGCAACGGGTGGATCAGCGGCCGGTCGTCGAAGAGAAGCCGCTCCATCGCGGCGTCGTAGATGAGGAAGAGGTCGCGATCGCGGCAGAGGTCGCAGATGAGCTCCCAGTCGTCGGCATCGAAGGTTCCGCCGGAGGGCATCGACGGGCTCATGAGGAGCATCCCGGTGGTCGCATCGCCCACCGCGGCGGTGAGCGCGTCGCGGTCGAGGCGCCACTCGCCCTCGTCGACCAGGAAGGGGACGGTCTTGGGCACGCCGCCCGCGAGGTGGACGCGGTTGACGATCCCTGCATAGGTCGGGTCGGTGACGATCACCTCATCGCCCGGGTCGACGGTCACGAGCAGTGCGTTCAGGAGGCCCTCCATCCCTCCGCAGGTGATGACGATCTCCCGCTCGGGGTCGAACGGATGCCCCGTCCGGCTCGCGAGGAACGCCGCGACCGCCTCGCGGAGGTGGATGTCGCCCGTGAATGGGAGCCAGCTGTTTGCCTCGGGCGTCTCGAGGCTCCGCGCCGTCACGCCGACTGCCTCGGGCGGCAGCGGGAGGTCGGTGTCGAGGTTCTCCATCCGCAGCACCGGCCATCTGGTGTTCGCCCGTGCCGGCTGGTCGGCCGCGGCGGCGACCAGGTTGATCCCGAAGCCCCGAATCGGCTCGAGCCGCTTCGCCCGCTTGATCACAGGCCGAGTCTAATGTCCCCAATCTGCCGCGGTGGGTAGGGTTGGAGCATGAAGGTGGGGATCGTAGTTCCCTACTCCTGGTCGTTCTGGGGTGGGGTGCAGGAACACGCGGACCACCAAGCCCGGGCGCTGCAGAGACTCGGCGTCGACGCGCGGATCATCATGGGCCACGACCCGCCCGGGCGCCTGACGCGGCTCCTCCACCCGAAGCAGGGGCGCCACACGCGGCCGCCGAGCTATGTCCTGCCGGTGGGCCGCTCCGTGATCGTCCCGGCCAACGCGTCGCTGCCGAACATCATCCTCAGCCCGCAGTCGATGCTGCGCATGCGGAGGATCTGGGAGGAGGAGCGCTTCGACGTCGTCCACGTCCACGAGCCGTTCGCCCCCGTCCTGTCCGCGTTCGCCTTGGCCACGGCGCCGTGCCCGATCGTCGTCACGTGCCACTCGGCCGGCGAGCGCCTGGGGTGGTATCCGATCGGGAAGGCCTTCTACGGCGTGTTGGCCAATCGGATCGACCAGCGCATCGCCGTCTCGGACAGCGCCCGGCGCGCGGCGGAGCCTCACATCGGTGGGCCGATGCAGGTGATCCCGAACGGGATCGACCTTCCGCCGGCGGTCGATCCGGGCGGGCGAAGCGGCAACGTCGTCTTCATCGGCCGCAACGAGCCGCGCAAGGGCCTGCCGGTCCTCCTGCGCGCCTGGCCGCGCGTCCACGAGAACACGCGGGCGCGGCTGCGCCTGGTCGGCGCCGACCCGCTCTCCGTCCGCTGGCTCGCACGCCGGCAGGGGTTTTCGCTGGAGGGAGTCGACCTGCTCGGCGGGCTCTCCGAGGAGGAGCTCACCGCCGAGCTCCAGGCTGCGAGCCTGCTCGCGGCGCCGTCGCTCGGCGGCGAGAGCTTCGGGATGGTGCTCACCCGCGCGTTCGCCTGCGGGACGCCCGTCGTCGCCTCCAACATCGAGGGCTACGCGCAGGTGGCCGACCACGACGAGACGGGCATCCTCTTCCCGCCCGGCGACGCGGAAGCTCTTGCGAACGCGATGGTCGAGCTGCTCCAGGACGAAGACCGGCGGCGGGCCTTGGGCATCTGCGCGCGCAAGGCCGCGGAGCCGTACTCGTGGGACACGATCGGCCGGAGGCTCGTGGAGATCTACGAGCGTGCCGCCGCACCGGCCGAGGCGGTGAAGGCAGCGGCGTGAGTCGGCTTCGCGTTCCCAAGTCCCGTCTCGTCCGCCTCCTCCTCGTCCTCATCCCCATCGCCGGCTTCGTCGCCCTCGCGGTTTGGCGCGGTCCCGATTCCGGGCTCATCGAGCGGGCGTTCCGGGCCGTCGAGTGGCGGTGGGTCGCGGTCGCCGTGCTCATCAACCTGTTCTCGGTCGCCGTCCGCTCGCACGCCTGGTACATCGTCGTGAAGCAGTCGATCCCGCCGCCCTGGCCTCTGCGCCGCTCCGTGTTCTCCGCGTTCTGCGTCGGTCTCCTCGCCAACGCGGCCCTGCCGGGACGCGTCGGCGAGCTCGCGCGCGTCGCGGTCATCACGCGACACGTTCGCCGCCGGCCAGGGACCTGGGCGGTCATCGTCGGGACCGTTTTCGCGCATCGCCTCTTCGACGTCGTGGTCGCGGTGGCTCTCGTCCTCTTCACGCTCTACGTCGCCCCGATCCCCGATTGGGCCGCGCCCGTGCTCGCAGTCGTGATCGGGGTCGGCCTGGGGCTCCTGCTCGCCGGCTTCGCGCTCGCACGCCGGCATCACCGGCCGCTGACCGAGGAGCTCGGGCCCGTCCGCCGGGTCCTGCACATGGCTCGGCACGGTCTGACTGTGCTGAGACGCCCGCGGCCGGCCGTCGAGGCGCTCTTCTTCCAGACCGTCGGCTGGGTCGCCCAGCTCTTCGCCGTCTACACGGCCTTCCTCGCCTTCTCGATCGACGCAACCCTGCCGGAGGCCGCGCTCGTCCTCGTGATCATGAACCTGGTGATGATCTTCCCGTTCTGGCCCGGGAACGTCGGCCTGCTGCAGGCCGCCGTGGCCGCCGCGCTGCTGTCGTACGGCGTGAGCTACGCCCACGGGATCCTCTTCGGGATCGGGCTCCAGGCGATCGAGGCCTCGGTGGGCATCGGGCTCGGCTTCATCTTCCTCGCGCGCGAAGGCTTCACGTTCGCGATGCTGAAGCAGATGCCCGAGATGACCGACGTCGACGTCGACGAAGACGAGCGGGTCGAGCGCATCGCCTAGCTACCCGCGCGCGGTCGCCGCGCCGAACGCGCTCAAGGGCGTGCTCTCGGCGAGGGAAGCGGCCGGTGCACTGGCCGAGGGTTTCGCGCGTTCCGGCGTCGAGACCGACGAGCTGCCGCTGGCCGACGGCGGCGACGGGACTGCGGACGTCCTCCACGCGGCTCTCGGCGGCGAGTGGCGCGAGGTCGAGGTCTCCGATCCGCTCGGGCGGAGCGTCGCGGCCCGCTACTTGCTCCTCCCGGATGGGCGCGCCGTCGTCGAGGCGGCGGAGGCGATCGGGCTCGCGCGCGTCTCGGTGGACGAGCTCGACCCGCTCGCCGCGTCGAGCCGTGGGCTGGGCGAGCTGATCCTGGCCGCTGCGGCGCACGCACGAGAGCTCCTTGTCGCGCTCGGCGGCAGCGCCACGGTGGACGGGGGCGCCGGGCTGCGCGAGGTCGTCTCCGCGCTGCCCCTACCGACGACCGTCGCCTGCGACGTCACCAACCCGCTGCTCGGAGAGCGCGGCGCGGCGCGCGCGTTCGGCCCGCAGAAGGGCGCCACGCCCGAGCAGGTCGAGACGCTCGAGCGGCGACTAGCCGCGATGCCGGAGCTTCGTCCGGCGGCCGACCTCGCAGACG
>DAITAN010000215.1:0-4877 GCA_036824235.1 Gaiellaceae bacterium
GGAAGCGGCGGCCGCCCCGCCGCTTCCGCAGAAGGACGAGCCGTTCGAGCTCGACCCCGCCGACTTCGTGGACACGATCGACAACCCCTACTGGCCGATGACCCCCGGCTCGAGGTGGGTCTACCGTGAGACGGACGCCGACGGAACCGTGCAGCGGGTCGTCGTCACGGTCACCGAGCGGACGAAGGTAATCGAGGGGATCAGCGCCACGGTCGTCCGCGACACGGTCACCGAGGGCCGCGAGGTGATCGAGGACACCTTCGACTGGTACGCCCAGGACAAGTGGGGGAACGTCTGGTACCTCGGCGAGGCCACGAAGGAGTACGACGGCGCCGAAGTCAGCACGGCCGGTTCTTGGGAGGCGGGGGTCGACGGCGCCCTGGCGGGCATCGTCGTTCCTGCCGACCCCGAGCCCGGGCTTGCGTACAGGCAGGAGTACTACGCCGGCGAAGCGGAGGACGAAGCCGTCGTTCTCGGCCTGGACGAGCAGGCCGAAGTGCCCCAGGGCTCGTACGAAGGCGTGCTCATGACGAAGGATCTCAACCCGCTCGAGCCCGACCTGCTCGAGCACAAATTCTACGCGGAGGGTGTGGGCCCGGTCCTTGCGATCACCGTGTCCGGCGGCGCGAGCCGCGAGGAGCTCGTCAGCTTCGTCAGCGGGTGACGGCGCTGCGGTAGCGCCAGACCGAGAGCACACCGAAGAAGGCGATGATCCCGAAGCACCAGACGACGGCGAGCCAGATGTCGTTGCCCGCGGGCGTGTCGATGAAAAGCGCCCGCGCGGCGTCGACCATCGTCGTGAACGGGTTGTGTTCCGCGATGGGCTGGAGCCAGTCCGGCATCGTGTCCACCGGGACGAACGCGGACGACACGAACGTGACCGGAAAGAGGATCGTGAAGCCGAAGGCGTTCGCAGCTTCCGGGGACGACGCGGTCAGCCCGATGAACGCGAACACCCACGAGAACGCGTAGCCGATCAGGAGCATGAGCAGGATCCCCGCAACGATCTCGGGGAGTCCCGTGGCGAAGCGAAAGCCGACGATGATGCCGACGGTGAACATGACGACAAGCTGGATGATGTTCGTGCCGACATCGGCAAGGATCCGTCCCGTCAGCACCGCGGGGCCCCACATGGGCAGCGAGCGGAAGCGGTCGATCAGCCCTTTCTTCAGGTCCTCCGACAGGCCGAGTGCGGTGACGAAGCCGCCGAAGACCATCGACTGGACGATGATCCCCGGGATCAGGAAGTCGACGTAGTCGAGCCCCGGCGTCTCGATCGCGCCCCCGAAGACGTAGACGAACAGGAGCACGAACATGACCGGCTGGACGGTGAAGCCGACCAGGAGATCGGGCTGGCGCCGGATCCGCAGGATGCTCCGCTTCGCCAGGATGGCCGTGTCGGACAAGGCATAGGCGAACCCCGTCACCGGCTCGCCACCTCGGCTACCGGCTGCTCCTCAACCTCGACCTCGGCCTCGACCTCGGCGGCGTGACCGGTGAGCTTGAGGAAGACGTCGTCGAGGGTGGGTCGGCGCACGGCGATGTCGTCGATGCCGACGCCCGCCTCGTCGAGCCGCCTGACGGCGTCTGCGATCGCTCCACGGCGCGAGCGGAGGGGAACGCTCAGAAGCCCGTCGACGCAGGCCGGCTCCTCCTCCGAGATCGGCCTGAGCGCCGAGATCGCCTGGTCGCGGGTACCGCCGTCGCCCAGCTGGATCTCCAGGCGCTCGCCGCCGACCTGCTCCTTGAGCTCGTCCGACGTGCCCTCGGCGATCACGACGCCGTGGTCGACGACCGCGATCTGGTCGGCGAGGCGGTCGGCCTCGTCCAGGTACTGCGTCGTGAGGAGCACCGTCGTGCCCTGCCCGACGAGCGCTTCGATCGCCTCCCAGAGTGCGATGCGGCTGGGCAGGTCGAGACCGGTGGTCGGCTCGTCGAGGAAGAGAATGGGCGGCCGGGCGACGAGCGCCGCGGCGAGGTCGAGCCGGCGTCGCATCCCGCCCGAGTACGTGCGCACGAGACGCTCGCTCGCGTCGTCGAGGCCGAAGTCGACCAGCAGCTCGCGCGAACGCTCGCGCGAAGCGTGGCGACCCATGTGGTACAGACGCCCGACAAGCTCGAGGTTCTCGAATCCGTTCAGGTTCTCGTCCACGGCGGCGTACTGCCCGGCGAGGCCGATGCTCTTGCGCACCTCGCCCGGCCGGTCGCGGACGTCGAATCCAGCGACGCGCGCCGTGCCCGAATCCGGGAGGATCAAGGTCGTCAGGATGCGGACGGCCGTCGTCTTGCCGGCGCCGTTCGGCCCGAGGAGGCCGAACACGCTCCCGTGTTCGGCGACCAGGTCGACCCCGCACAGCGCCTTCACGTCGCCGTAGCTCTTCGCGAGCCCGTGCGTCTCGACTGCGGCTTCCCCCCGCATCTTCCTCACGCTATCGAACTCGAGGTCTGCGGTGTCAGACCGGTCGTATCTGATTGGCGATCCGGATGATCTTGCCCGCGTACTTCGGGTCCATCGCCCAGCTGCCCGCCAGCCCGGCGAGCGTCGGGGCGCGGCCACGGCGGTCGTCGGGCAGCGGGCGGACCTGCAGGGCTTCCTTGATGAGCGCGCGCTGGGCGGCGTTCTCCGCGCCCTTCGCGAGCGTGTACGCGAGCAGGCGCCCGACGTGTGCGCGGCAGGCCTTGTCCCACGAGGAGAAGGTGTTGCCGGCGCCCTCTTCGCCGGTCACGCCGATGCCCGCCGGGTTGCGCCGCGGCACCTGCGACCAGAACGACGTCAGGTTTCCCGTCTCCAGCACCATCTGGCTGACGACGAGGAGCGGATCGAGCCCGACGGCCGTCGCGGTGGCCATGTAGCGCCTGAGGATTCCGCGGACGTTCGCGTCGGTGTACCCGCCGTGGTCGCGCGCGAGCAGGAAGGTCTCGAGCTCGTCTTGCGTCACGCGCGGCTCGGCCAGAAGCTCGGACTTCTGCGTGATCCGCGTCCGCTTCTGGGGCTCCGGCGTGGGCTCCGGCTCCGGCTTGGGTTTCGGCTTGGGCTTGGGCTTCGGCTTCGGGGGCGCCTCGCCGGAGAAGATCTGCTCGAGCCGCTTGAATCCGTCGCCCCAGGACTCGGGAATCGTCGCCGGCACGCTGCGCGGGCGCTCGCCCTTCTTCGCCCCGCTCTTGCGCCATTGCACCCAGTCGAGGAACGACTCGCGCGGCCCGATCTCGTTGACCATCCGGTCGATGCGCGCGGCGGCCTCCCAGCCGGTCGGAGGGACCGGCTTCGGTACGACCCGTGGGCGCGCCTTCGCCTTGCCGCGCTCCGCCAGCCGCCAGTGGATGAAGTCGATCAGCCAGTCCGGCGTCTCGTCCCTCAGGGCAACCGCTGCGTCCTTCCGCTTGCCCTTCCACGGGTGCGGCTTCAAGTCGACCCACTTCAGAAGGTCGGGCCCAGGGCAGTCGGAGCCCGTGAAGAACTGGTGCGGCTTGACGAGCGGCCCGGCGCCTTTCGCCTGCCAGGCTCGGATCACGTCGGCGATGAGCAGCCGGACCTCGTCCGAGGGCGGGGGGTCGCCCTCGCCCGCCATGTAGACGATGGCCGCGTAGTCGCGATTCGACTCGGAATCGCCGTTGGCGCCCGTCTGCACGCCGAACCCGCGCAGCGTGAACGCGTGCCCGTGCGGGCAGACCGCGTGGTTGTAGGCGATGTCGTTGCCGCCGTCCTTCGCGCCGAGCCCGCCGGGGCTCATGTGCGTGTTCTGGACGCTGCGGAGGAGAGCCGCGCAGCCGTCGTGCGTCTTCGCCGCGCGCGGCTTGCCGAACCAGTGGACGGCCACGCCCGCGAGGGCGGTCGGCGAGAGCTTCGTCACCGCCTTGGGTGCCTTCGCGCCCCACGTGTTTCGACTCACGAACTTGACGGCCACAGACGCCGAGCATCCTCCTCCCGGCGCCGACAGTCAAGGCGCCACTCAGCCTTCGAGCGGCGTGAAATCCATGATCCAGTTCGTCTCCCAGGTCTCGCCGCCGTCCGCCGAGAACGCCTGCTCCCAGCGCGGCGTCGGCGTCGCGGTCCCCGACCAGATGAACCGCACGCGGATGGGCTTCCCCTCGAAGGTGTCGTCGCCCTCGAAGATGCCGACGTCGCCCGAGAAGGACCCGAGCACGGGCGGGTCGAGCAGGCCAGGTCTGCGCGTGTCCGCCCAGTAGATCGCCCACTTCTCGATGGTCGGGTCGAAGAAGCGGAACGACATCCCGATGAAGCCTCCGTCATGGTCCGTGCGGAACTCGTCCTCGTTCCCGATGCCGTCGAGCAGGAGCCGGGCGGCGACAGTCGCGTCGAACTCGACCCACTCGCTCGACCCCTTCAGCCGCTCGCGCAGATAGCGGTTGCGGACCTTCCAGCTGCCCATCCAGAAGTCGAAGTCCCGCGCGCCGTTGCGTGTCTTGGTGGCGCTCATGATCAAGCCTCCCAACATCGATTCCATGCCGCCACCGTAACCGCAAAATAGGGCGGTTTCCGCCCTCTATGTCTGCGACACTGGATGCATGGGCTCGCCGACGTCCAGGCTCCTCGAGCTGCTCGAGCTGCTCCAGGCCCGGCCCGTCGTGACCGGACGTGAGATCGCCGAGCGCCTCGGCGTCGACGCGCGAACGGTGCGCCGGTACCTGACCGTTCTCCAGGAGCTGGGGATCCCCGTCGAGGGGCAGCGCGGGATCGGCGGCGGCTACCGGATGCGTCCCGGCTACCGGCTGCCGCCGCTCATGCTCGGAAACGACGAAGCGGTCGTCGTCGTGCTCGGCCTCCTTGCCGCGCGGCGGCTGGGCCTGGACACCGCGAGCGCATCGGCCCCGGCTCCTCCACCCGCAAGATCAAGGACGGAGGCGGCGCCAGCGGC
>DAITAN010000216.1:0-4842 GCA_036824235.1 Gaiellaceae bacterium
AGCCAGAACCAGCCGGGCTGACCGACGAAGGCGAAGACGAAGATGGCCCGCGCTGGGTCGTGCGGGAGGCCCGTTTCGTGCGCCCAAGCCCTCTGGGCGCGTACTTCGCGCTCTTCGGCGCCGACGGCGTGCGCCTCTTCGACCGCAACGCGAGCCCCCTCGCCCTGCCCGCCGCCGCGCGTGGCCCCAAGGCGGTCGCGTGGTCACCCGACGAGCGCTGGACTGCGCTCGCCACCGAGGATGCCGTCTACGTCTTCCCGTCCGAGGCGCCCTACGACCCGATGGTGCGCGTCCCGCTGGGCGTCCGCGACCTGGACTGGGGCGGCGCGGAACGACGCTCTTAATCTAGGGGCACCCCGCCCTCCACCCGCTTTCGAGCGTAGCGCCGAAAAGCGCAGGCGTGCCGCGCGGATGGTGACGGGAGCGTGTCGCACCCCCCGCGGCCTACAATCCCGCCGTGGGGTACGAGCCGCTCTCCGACGAGCAGCGCGAGATCCGCGACCTCATCCGCGCACTCGCCCGCGAGCGCATCGCGCCGCGCGCTGCAGAGATCGACGAAACGGGCGAGTTCCCGTGGGACATGGTCAAGCTGCTGCGCGAGCACGAGATCCTCGGGCTGCCGTTCGAGGAGCGCTTCGGCGGAACCGGCACGGGGACGCTGATGGTGCTGGTGGCGATCGAGGAGATCTCGAAGGTCTGCGCGACGACGGGGCTCATCCTCGCCCTCCAGGAGCTCGGCGCGCTCGCGATCAAGAACGACGGGAGCGAGGAGCAGAAGGAGCGCTACCTGCCTCGACTGGCCAGTGGGGAGTGGCTCCCCGCGTATGCGCTCACCGAGCCCGGCTCGGGTTCCGACGCCGCGGCGATGCGCTCCGAGGCCCGGCGCGAGGGCGACGAGTACGTCCTCAACGGCTCGAAGCGCTTCATCACCAACGCTGGCGTGGCAAGCCTCTACGTCGTCTTCGCCAAGACCGACCCGAAGGCCGGCCACGGCGGCATCTCGGCGTTTCTCGTCGAGAGCGACGCGTCAGGCTTCGAGGTTGGGCGGATCGAGCCCAAGATGGGCATCAAAGGCTCGACCACGGGCGAGGTGTTCCTCAACGAGTGCCGCATCCCGGCCGAGAATCGGCTGCTCGAGGAGGGCGACGGGTTCAAGGTGGCCATGCGCGTCCTTGACCGCTCGCGGCCGGGCATCGCCGCTCAGGCGCTCGGCATCGCGCAGGGTGCGACCGACTACGCGCTCGAGTACGCGAAGACGCGCGAGACGATGGGCAAGCCGATCGGCGAGCACCAGCTCATCGCCGCCAAGCTGGCCGAGATGGAGACGAAGTGCGAGGCGGCCCGCGGCCTGCTCTACAAGGTCGGCATGGCGATCGACGAGGGAGTCGAATCGCTGACGAAGCTCTCGGCGATGACGAAGCTCTTCTGCGGAGATACGGCCATGGAGGTCACAACGGAGGCCGTCCAGGTCCTCGGCGGCTACGGGTACATGAAGGAGTACCCGGTCGAGCGCATGATGCGCGACGCGAAGATCACGCAGATCTACGAGGGCACGCAGGAGATCCAGCGCATCGTCATCGCCCGCGAGATGCTCCGCGAGACGCGCGCCTCGCTGCTGGCCGGCGTCGTCTGAGCGGGCCCGCGGCTACTTCGCGCCGGCGGCCCTGAGCGACGCCTTGTAGGCGCGCTTCTTCTCCTGGTAGGCCTCGAGGGCCTCATAGGAGTCGACGTCGCCGAGCGTCGGGTGCGTGGGCGCGACGTCCTCCCAGCCGGGTGGACGCACCCCGTAGCGCTTGACCAGGATCGCGATCAGCGAGCGCGCCTTCATCGGGCCGATGCCCGGGAGGTCGAGGAGGCGCTTCTCGAGATCCTTGCCGCTCTCTGCCTCGAGCCAGACGCGCTCGGCCCGGCCGCCGTAGTCCTCGGCGACTGCCGCGCAGAGGTCCTGCACGCGCCTCGCCATGTTCCCGGGGAAGCGGTGGATCGCCGGCCGCGTGCGGAAGACAGCCTCGAGCTCGCCGGGATCCGTCCCGGCGATTGCGGCAGCGTCGAGCGTCCCGAGCCGGCGGCGGATCTCGAGCGGTCCCGAGAACGCCTTCTGCACGGTCACCTGCTGGTCAAGCACGAAACCGACGAGCAGGGCGAGCGGTTCCTCGGCGAGCAGCCGGTCGGCCTCGTCGTCGCCGGTGAAGTACAGGTGCGTCGGGCGTGTTGCGGCCACGTCCCGATCTTACTTGGAGGACTTCGCCTTCTTCTTCGTCGTCTTCCTCTTGGTCGCTGCGTCCGGCTTTGCGGGGGGCTCGAGCTGCCTCCCCAGCACGCGGTAGAGCGTGCCCCTCGTCTTCCGGCCGAAGACTCCGTCGTCCTTGATCTTGCGGTCGGCCTGGAAGCGCTTGACGGCGGCCTCGACGAACTTGTCGTACCGCGGGTGCGGCCGCTTCAGATACGGCTTTCCCGCGGGGTCGACGATGACGGTGAGAGCCCTGGTCAGCCGCACGACCTCGGGGCCGCGGTCGCCGCGCTTGTAGTCCCGCTTCTCTCGCTCCTTCTGCTCGCGCAGGGCGACCTCGAGCTGCGTGGCCGTCTGGGAGCCGAACTCCCCGTCCTGCTTCTGCTGGTAGTCGGCCTGGAAGCACTTGACGGCCGCGACGACGAACTTGTCGAAGCGAGAGTGGTCGTGGTCGAGATACGGCTCCGACGTCTTCGGGCTCCGGAGGTTGGCGAGCTTCTGCGTGAACTCCTGGACCTTCTTGCCCGTGTCGCCCTTCTTCAGCTCGATCTCGAACTCCGGCGCCTTGCGGAAGTTCAGGTGGTGCGCTTCTTGCGCGCTGTCCGGATACGTCACGGTCACGATCCACCCTCGCTTCGCCGCCTCGCGCACGACAGGCCCGGGAGGGCTCCAGTCCATCCCGACCTGCCAGTCCTCGAGCACGGAGCCGCGCCTGCCGGGATATGCCGCGCCGTCGTTCCGGCGCTCGTGCGTGGAGAACCCCGGCGGGTTGGCGGGGTTGCCCAGTCCCTTCTGGGCCAGCTCGAAGAGCTCCCGCTGGGACTTCTTCCTGTTGGCCCTGAGGAGCGGCTCGGCCTCCGACGAGCGGTCGCATGAGTTGAGCGTCGAGCCCGTCTTCTCCTTGAGAAGCCGGATCTCGTCGGCTAGCGCACGAGGCACCGGGCAGCGGTCGATCACGTCGAATTCGATTTTCTTTCGTGCCATGGAAACGCTCCTGTCGCCGGGGCCTGAGCCTACTACCGGCCGGACCTTGCCTCAATGCGCTCTACGGCAGACCCGCGGCCGAGGGGTACGCTGGACAGGTGAGCGCGCTCGCACCGTTCACGCCCGTCGTCCGCACGTGGTTCGAGCGGACGTTCGACGCGCCGACGCCCGCGCAGGAGCAGGGCTGGCCGGCCATTGCCTCGGGCAGGCACGTCCTCATCCAGGCGCCGACCGGGTCCGGGAAGACCCTCGCGGCCTTCCTCTGGGCGCTCGACCGGGCACGGCCCGGCGAGGGCACGCAGGTGCTGTATGTCAGCCCGCTGAAGGCCCTCAACTACGACGTCGAGCGCAACCTCCGAGGACCGCTCGCAGGCATCGGCTCCGAGCTCTCGGTCGCCGTGCGCACGGGCGACACCCCGCCGAAGGAGCGCGCGGCGATGCTGAAGTCGCCGCCCGACATCCTCATCACGACTCCCGAGTCTCTCTTCCTCATGCTGACCTCGCGCGCGCAGGAGACCCTTGGTGGCGTCCAGGTCGTGATCGTCGACGAGGTGCACGCCGTCGCCGGCTCGAAGCGAGGCGCGCACCTGGCGCTGAGCCTGGAGCGGCTCGAGCGCCTGGTCGGGGAGCCGATTCAGCGGGTCGGCCTCTCGGCCACCCAGCGTCCGCTCGAGGAGATCGGCCGGTTCGTCTCGGGCGGCAGGCCGATCGAGCTGGTGGACGCCGGCACGCGCAAGGAGCTCGACCTCAAGGTCGTAGTGCCGCTCGACGACATGCGCGAGCCCGGCGAGGGCGGCTCCATCTGGCCCTCCATCCATCCGGCTCTGCTCGAGCTCGTGCAGGAGCACCGCTCGACGATCGTGTTCGTCAACAACCGACGCCTCGCTGAGCGCCTCGCCCTGCGCCTCAACGAGCTCGCCGAGAAGGAGATCGCTCGGGCCCACCACGGGTCGCTGGCGCGAGAGCAGCGGATCGAGGTGGAGGAGCTGCTCAAGAAGGGCGAGATCCCGTGCCTGGTCGCGACGTCTTCGCTCGAGCTCGGGATCGACATGGGCGCGGTCGACCTCGTCATCCAGGTCGAGTCGCCGAAGTCGGTCGCCCGCGGCCTCCAGCGTGTGGGGCGCGCCGGGCACCGCCTGGACGAGGCCTCGAAGGGCCGCATCTTCCCGAAGTTCCGCGCCGATCTGCTCGAGTCGGCCGTCGTTGCTCAGCGGATGAAGGAAGGGCTGATCGAGGAGACTCGGATCCCGCGGAACCCGCTGGACGTGCTCGCGCAGCAGATCGTCGCGATCTGCGCGCAGGAGGAAATCGCAGTCGACGAGCTCCACGACCTCGTGCGTCGCGCCTGGCCGTTCCGCGACATCTCCCGCCAACAGCTCGAGAACGTGCTCGACATGCTCGCCGGGCGCTACCCGTCGGAGGAGTTCGCGGAGCTGCGCCCGCGGATCACCTGGGATCGCACCGCCGGCGTCGTGCGCGGCCGGGAGGGTGCGCGCCGCCTCGCCGTCACCAACGCCGGCACGATTCCCGACCGCGGGCTCTTCGGCGTCTACCTCGTCGAGGGCGGCGGGCGCGTGGGGGAGCTCGACGAGGAGATGATCTACGAGGCGCGCGCGGGCCAGACGTTC
>DAITAN010000217.1:0-4837 GCA_036824235.1 Gaiellaceae bacterium
TTCACTGCATCAAAGAAGGGGGCTCGTGGGGGAAACATGGTTTCCCCCACGAGAGCGAGCCAACAGCGAGCGATGGTCACGTGACTTCCGCTCCTTTCGCCGACACCTTGAGCCAAAGCACTTCCACGTCGGGGAAGCGCGAAGAGAGTGCAGCCGCGCAGTCGTCGGCCGAATGCTTCTCCGCCCAGACGATCACGGTCGGGCCCGATCCCGAGATGGTCGCACCGCGGGCGCCGGGGGGAAGGTCCGACCGCACCTCCTCGAGCAGCGGCGCGTGCTCGGCCCGGTAGGGCTCGTGGAGCCGGTCGGTGAGAGACATTGCGAAGAGGTCCTCGGAATGGGTGGCGAGCGCGGCGCCGAGCGAGGCAGCGCGGCCGACGGTGTACACGGCGTCGCCGAAGGGCACCTGCTCGGGCAGAGCCGCCCGCGCCTCGGCGGTCGCCACCGTGGACGAGGGGACGAGCGCGATCGGCGCGAGCGGGACGTCGTCGGCGAGGTGCTCGATCCTGCCTCCGACGGTCAGGCAGGCGCCGCCGGCGAGCGCGGCCGCGAGGTTGTCGGGATGGCCCTCGAGCCGGAGCCCCTCCGAGAGCAGCCACTCGGGGTCCGGCTCCCGGTCCGCGATGTGCGCCGCGCCGAGCAGGCCGAGCGCAATGATCGACGCGCTCGAGCCGAGGCCGCGCTCGCGGGGGATGCGGTCGAACCACTCGAAGCGCAGGCCGTCGGCAGGATCGATTCGCTCGAAGGCCTTGACCCCGAGGTGCTCGCGGTCCGGCGTTCCGCCGTCGGTGATGACGACCTCGTTCCAGAGGTCGAGCGCGACCGCAACACAGTCGAATCCCGCCCCGAGGTTGGCCGTCGTCGCGGGTGCGCGGACGGTGACCTTCACGACGCGGCCTCGGCGATCGCGTCGGGGTCCGGCGGGACGGAAACGGGCGGCGTCGAGAGGCGCGCTGCAGCTTCCTGGTCCTTGAGCCCGTGCCCGGTGATGACGCAGACGACGCGCGTGCCCGCCTGCGGCGGCTGCTTGGCGACCGCCGCGAGGCCGGCGGCGGAGGCCGGCTCGCAGAAGAGGCCCTCGAGCTCGGCCAGCTCGCGCCAGGAGGCGAGGATCTCCTCGTCGGAGAGCGACACGATCGCGCCGCCCGAGCGGGCGACGACTGCCTCGGCTTCGGCCTGGTGTGCGGGCTCGGCGATGCGGATGGCGGTCGCCATCGTGTACGAGCGGGCGGAAGACTCGCCGGCGACGAAGCGCGGCATGCCTGCGTCGCCCGCGTCGAACCCGAGCCCGAACGCCCGTGTGTTGCCGCCGCCCCCGTACGGGAGCGCGAGCACGTCGGGCGGGCTCCCCAGCTCGTCGACGATCTCGAACGCGGCCGTCTTCTGGCCCTCGAGGCGATAGGGGTTGAGCGAGTTCACGAGCGCGTGCGTGCCGCGGCTCGCCAGCTCGCGCGCCGCGCTCAGGGCGGCCTCGAACGGGCCTTGCACCTGGAGCACGCGCGCGCCGACCGCCTGGGCCTGCACGATCTTCCCGCGCGCGACTGCGCCGGCAGGCTGGAGAATCACGGCCGTGATCCCGGCGCGCGCGGCGTACGCCGCCGCCGAAGCCGCCGTATTCCCGGTCGAGGCGCACACGACGGCGTCGGCGCCTTCCTCGAGCGCCTTCGAGACGGCGATCGTCATGCCGCGGTCCTTGAAGCTTCCTGTTGGGTTCGCCCCCTCCCACTTGAGCCAAAGGTCGAGTCCGAGCTTCTCCGAGAGCCGCGGCGCGCGGAGAAGAGGCGTCGAGCCCTCGCCGAGCGTGACGACGGGCGTTGCCTCCGTGAGCGGAAGCCGGTCGCGATAGCGCTCTGCGAGCGGAGTCACGCCCAGCCGAGGCCTGCGATGCCGCGGTCCGAGATCACCGGGAGCGCGGACGGCGCACCGCGCGTCTCCGGCAAAGACTCGATCTCCTGGAGGGCGCTTTTGAGGTCGCCCTCGGCGCCCTCGTGCGTGACGACGTGCAACGTCGCGCCGCCGTCCCGCTGGTGCTGGACGAGCCGAGCCACCGAGATGCGGTGCGCGGAGAGGCGCAGCGCGATCTGGGCGAGCACGCCGGCAACGTCGTCCACCTCGACCCTCAGGTAGTACGGAGAGCGCGCCTCGCCCTCCGGAAGCCTGTCGAGCTCGCGCCAGCACGCGTCGTTCTGGAGGAAGCCCGTTCCTGTCGTGCCGATGATCGAGACCATGTCCGCGACGACGGCGGATGCCGTCTCCATCCCGCCTGCGCCAGGGCCTTCGAGCGTGATCTCGCGGATGGCGTCGCCCTGGAGCATGACCGCGTTCATGGCGCCCTCGACCGCCGCGAGCGGGTGGTGGCGGTCGACGAGAGCCGGCCCAACGCGAACGTCGATCTTCCCGTCCGTGAGCGTCGCCGCCCCGATCAGGCGCACGACCATCTCCATCTCGCGCGCGGCGCGCACGTGCTCGGAGGTGATCTGCTCGATCCCGTCGAACGCCACATCCCCGAGCGTTGTCCGCGACCCGAAGGCGATCGTCGCCAGGATGGCCATCTTCGCCGCCGCGTCCGCGCCGTTGACGTCCTCGGTCGGGTCGGCCTCCGCGTAGCCGAGCCGCTGGGCGTCGGCAAGGGCCTCGCCGTACTCGGCGCCCTCCTCCATCTTCGTGAGGATGTAGTTCGTCGTCCCGTTCACGATCCCGAGCACGCGATGGACCGTGTCGGCGACCAGTGCCTCGCGCAGGATCTTGATCACGGGGATCGCGGCACACACGCTCGCCTCGAAGCGCAGCTGGACGCCCGCGTCCGAGGCGGTGTGGAAGAGCTCGGCGCCCTCGCGGGCGATGAGCTGCTTGTTGGCGGAGACGACCGGCTTGCCGGCCCGTAGGAGCTCGAGGACGTAATCGCCTGTCGGCTTGATGCCGCCCATGACTTCGGCGACGAGCGCGATGGACGGGTCGTCACGGATGGCGGCGAAGTCGGTGGTGAGGACGCCGTCCTCCGGCGGCTCGGGCCGCTCCTTCGCCGGGTCGCGCACGAGGGCGCGCACGACGCGGAGGCGGTGCCCGGTGGCGCGCTCGATGTCGTCGGCGTTCTCGGCGAGCAGCCGGTCCACCGCGGAGCCAACCGTGCCGTAGCCGAGCAGCGCGACAGGGACGTCGATCATCGGCTCAGATCATGGCTGTTGCGGCCGGGGGCTGCGGAGCCGGACGGCTCAGGTGCCGACGACGCGCGCCTCCGCACCGAGCAGCCCCTCCTTGCCCGCGAGCTCGCGGAGCTCGCCGCCGACCGACTCGACAGGATGGTGGGCAGCCATGCGGCGCAGCGCTGTCAGCCGCGGCCTGCCCGCCTCCTCCTCGGCGATCAGCTCGCGCGCGAAGGTGCCGTTGCGGATGTCCTCGAGGAGATGCCGCATCGTCGTGCGGACGTGCTCGTCGATCACGACCTGGCCGCGGGTGAGGTCGCCGTACTCGGCCACGTCGGAGATCGAGTGGCGCATGTAGGCGAAGCCGCCCTCGTAGATCAGGTCGACGATGAGCTTCAGCTCGTTGATGCACTCGTAGTAGGCGATCTCGGGCTGGTAGCCGGCGTCCACGAGGATCTCGAAGCCGGCCTGCATCAGCGCGGTGACGCCGCCGCACAGGACGGCCTGCTCGCCGAAGAGGTCGCTTTCGGTCTCCTCCGCGAACGTCGTCTCGAGCATCCCCATGCGGCCGCAGCCGATAGCGGTGCCGTAGGCGAGCGCGAGGTCCATCGCGCTCCCACTCGCGTCCTGCGCCACGGCCACGAGCCCCGGGGTGCCCGCGCCCGCCTCGAAGAGCTGGCGGACGCGGTGCCCGGGCCCCTTGGGAGCGACCATGATCACGTCGTGCCCCGGCTCGGGCTTGATCTGCCCGAAGTGGACGTTGAAGCCATGGGCGAAGAGGACAGCAGCGTCCGGGTCGAGATTGGGGGCGACGTCGTTTTCGTAGACGCCCTTCTGGACGTGGTCGGGGAGAAGAACGGCGACGAGCTGCGCGCCGCGAACGGCTTCCTGAGTCGTGCGGACGGTCAAACCGGCCTCCTCGGCGGTCGCCCCGGAGAGGCTCCCTTCACGCAGGCCGACCTCGACGTCGACGCCGGAGTCCCGCAGGTTGAGCGCGTGCGCGTGACCCTGGCTGCCGTAGCCGAGGACGGCCACCTTGCCGGAGAGAAGATCGACGTTGCCTTCGCGGTGAACAGTTGCTGCCATGAGGTTCCTTTCGTGCTAGCGGAGGACGTGCTGGGGGCGGGGGGCGGTGTTGGTTGAGGCACGCGCTAGGCCGATGCGGCCGGTGCGCGCAAGCTCGGTGAGGCCATGGGGGCGGAGGACCTCCTCGAAGGACTGGAGCTCCTCGGGGGTGCCGACGACCTCGAAGATGATCGCGTCCGGGCCGAGGTCGGCCACGCGGGCGTCGAAGACGCCGGCGAGGGTCATGAGCTCGACGTGCCGGCTCGCATCGGCCTTGACCCGGATGAGGGCGAGCTCGCGCTCGATCGCCTCGCCTGCCTCGAGCGTCGAGACGCGGAGCACGTTGACGAGCTTGTGCATCTGCTTCTCGATCTGTTCGAGCAGATCGGCGGGGCAGTCGACGGTGAGCGTGATGCGGGAGACGTCGCGCCGCTCGGTCGGCCCGACGGCGAGGCTTTCGATGTTGAAGCCGCGGCGGGCGAACATGTTCGAGACGCGCGCGAGCGCACCGGGCTTGTTCTCCACGAGGACCGAGACCGTGTGCGTCACGAGCGGGCCTCAGGCTCAGGACGCAGGGGAGGGTGTGTGAGGGAACCGGGAGGTTCCTTCACTGCATCAAAGAAGGGGGC
>DAITAN010000011.1:0-17000 GCA_036824235.1 Gaiellaceae bacterium
CATCGAGCGACTCGAGCACGGCGAACTCGCGCGAGCGCTTCTGGAGGATGCGCGCGATGCGGAAGAGGTACTTCGCCCGCTCGCCCGGCGCCAGAGTCGACCAGCCGTTGTCGAGCGAGTCGCGCGCGGCGCGGACCGCAAGATCGACGTCCTCGGCGCCCGCGTACGCGACCTCCGCAAGCGCCTCTTCGTCCCGCGGCGAGACGCTGGGCGCGTACTCGGCCGAGCGCGGCTCGACCCACTCGCCGCCGACGAAGAGCCCGTAGCGATCCTCGAGGCGGACGATCTCCCGCGACTCCGGCGCCTCCGCGTACTCGAACGCGGACGGAACCGGCGAGCGGTCTTGTTTTTTCTCGACCTCGGCCATCAGTCGATGGTGAAGTAGTCCGGGCTCTGGTAGCGGCCCGTCTTCTCCTTGCGGATCTGCATCAGCACGTCGTTCAGGAGCGAGGAGGCTCCGAAGCGGAAGAGGTCGGGCGTGAGCCACTCCGGCCCAAGCGTCTCGTTCAGCATCACGAGGTACTGGACAGCCTGCTTCGAGTGGCGGATGCCGCCGGCCGGCTTCATCCCGATCTTCTTGCCGGTCTCCTCATAGACGTCGCGGATCGCCTCGAGCATCACGAGCGTGACCGGAAGCGTCGCGGCCGGCTGGATCTTCCCGGTCGAGGTCTTGATGAAGTCGGCACCGCCGGCGATGGCCAGCAGGCTCGCGCGGCGCACGTTGTCGTACGTCCCGAGCTCGCCGGTCTCGAGGATCACCTTGAGATGCGCGCGGCCGCTGACGTCCTTCACTCGTCTGATCTCGTCGTAGACCTTGGCGTAGTGACCGGAGAGGAACGCCCCGCGGTCGATGACCATGTCGATCTCGTCCGCGCCCGACTCGGCGACGCGCGCAGCCTCCTCGACCTTGAGCTCGGTCGGAACCTGCCCCGACGGGAAGGCGGTCGCGACCGAGGCGACCTTGACGCCGCTCCCCTCGAGTCGCTCGAGCGCGTGCGGGACGAGATTCGGGTAGATGCAGACGGCGGCAACCGGCGGAACCGTGAGGTCGGCCGGGTCGGGCCGCATCGCCTTGGAGCAGAGGGCGGCGACCTTGCCGGGCGTGTCGGCGCCCTCGAGTGTGGTCAGGTCCATCATGCGGACGGCGAGGTCGAGCGCAAAGACTTTTGAGTCGCGCTTGATCGAACGCTTCGCGAGCGTGGCCGCGCGCTCCTCGACCGCTACCTGGTCGACGGAGCCGATGCGGGGAAGTCGCGGCTCGAGCGGAAGCTCGAACCCGCTCGGCAAGGCGGGTGCCTGCGCCATTGGGACAAAGTGTAGCCCGGCCGAATCGCCGCCCCGTTCGGGCTGCGGCCGCCGAGACCCATCCGCTGTCAGGTCGACGCCCGTAGATGCCGATGAGAACGGCATGAAGCGTCAGATGAGCACCAAGAAGGCCCTCGTCGGCCTCGCTGCGTCTCTGGCCGGCTTTGCGGTCGCCTCGGTCGCGTATTTCGGCCAGCGCCGCTAGGGCGAGCCACTGCGGGCTGCATAGGATTGGGCCGTGCTCTGGACCTTTGTCCCCGTGGCGGTCCTTCTCAGCCTGACGCCGGGGCCCGGGATGGCGCTCGTCGTCCGGAACTCGGCGGTTCGGGGCACGGGAGCGGCCGCGCGGACCACGCTGGGCAGCTCGATCGGCGTGGGCGTCTGGGCCGTCCTCTCGGCGCTCGGGGTCTCGGCGCTCATCGCGGCGTCCGAGGCGGCGTTCGTCGCCCTGAAGATCGCCGGGGTCGTCGTCCTCGTCTGGTTCGGCATCCAGGCGCTCCGCGGAAACAAGGCTGCCGCCGCTGACAGCTCTCCTGCCAGGCGCGACTTCGCAAGCGGCCTGCTCACGGCTCTCGCGAACCCGAAGCTCGCGGTGTTCTTCCTGGCGCTCTTCCCGCAGTTCATCCCTGACGGAGCGCCTGTCCTTCCCTACGCGCTCGCCATGGCGGCGATCCTCATCGCCGCTGATTTCGTCTGCTACCTGTCGCTCGGCGCCGCCGTGGCTCGGGCATCGCGGTCGCTCGCGAGCAGCCGACTCGCGCGGCGTGTCGAGCAGCTGACCGGCGCCGTCCTCCTCGCTCTCGCGGGCCGCTTGGCCATCGAGAGCCGCTAGGCGGTCACCAGCTCCTCGACGAGCGGCGCGGTGTCGAGCGGATCGAAGCCGATGCGGTCGGCGATCTCCTCGCTGGTCGGCCGCGTGCCCTCCGCCCAGAGGTCGCGCAGGATCTCGCCGGTCTCCGGCCGGCGCCACCAGTCCTCGCCGATCCGCTCCCTCAGGTGGGCGCGCAGCTGCGCGGTGCGGATCCACGCGCGTAGGTAGTCGGCCGAGTAGAAGTCGCCGTCCATGTCCGCCAGGTAGCCGTCGGGCCGGTACCGGAAGCCGACCGCGCCCCGGAGCTTGTCGGCGTACGTCTGGGCGTAGTCGTTCGCGTTCTCGAAATCGCCCCAGAACGCCAGCTCGTACTCGAGCTTCGCCGCGTACCGGCGGTAGAGGAGCACCTCGAGGAAGCGGGCGGCCTCGGCGCGCTCCGCGTCGTCGGCGTCCGAGAGGCCGAAGTGGATCGCGTGCCAGCCGGGCTCCCGGGTGATCGACTCGAGCAGGAACGAGTAGATCTCGGTGAGAGCGTGGTCGCGCGAAAGGCGGCGGAACGTGTACGGAAGATCGGGGTCGATGCCGGCGTAGTGGAGCGCGTGGCCGGCCTCGTGGAGCAGAGCCTGGTAGTCGTGCAGCCCGCCCTGCGCACGGGTGATCAGATGCACGACCGACGGCGGGTCGGACGCGATCACGCACGCGCGGGGGTTCTTCTGCGGGCGGTCGTCCAGGTCGAGCCGGATGCGCTCGTTCGAGGCCAGGTCGAGGCCGAGGCTCGAGAGCGTGTCCAGGCAGACGGGAACGGACCGCTCGCGTGCGTAGAGGTCGGCGAACGGGGACATCCGCCGCAGGTACGCCACGTGGTAGGAGTCGGGCTCGGCCTCGCGCTCCGAACCGAGGATCAGGTCGAGCCACCGCTCGCGCAGCGGCTCCCAGCTCTCCACCTGCCGGGCGGACGCCTCGGCGAGAGCCTCCGCGAGCGCACGCAAGTCGATCGCCTTGCGGTCGGCGCTCCTGCGGATCGGGTCCGGGTCGCCGGACAGCTCGGCGTCGAGGGCCTCCGCCCGCTGGAGGAGCGTGTACCGCTCACAGTTGAAGCGGGCGGACGCGTCCCCGGAGAGCTCCCCGAGCTCACGGCGCGCGTCGTAGTCCTCGAGAATCGCCAGCTGGGCCTGCGCTGACCGCAGGGGGAGCGATTCGCCGCGGAACTCGACCCGCTCCGCCAGGATCGCGTTCTCGAGCTTGTCGGACTCGTCGGCGAGCTCGCGCACGACGATGCCGCCGGCGCAGGCCTCGCGCAGCCTGAAGAGGCGCTCGCGGCCCTCCCCGCGCGTGCCCTCCTCCTCCGCCCGCAGCGCGTCGTGCTGCTCGCGCGTGAAGAGATCCTCGTAGCGCACGACGATCGCGGCTTGCTCGCTCGTCTCCTTCTCGCCGACGCGGACGGCCCGCGCCTCCTCCGAGCGTTCGTAGAGGAACCGAGCCAGCTGCACCTCGAACTCCTCCGGTGTCCTGACGACGGGCATGAAGAAACCCCCAAGTTGTTAGATGCCGAGCCGTTCGAGCGCGCCGACGTCGCTCCGCCAGCTCGGCCGAACCTTGACCCCGAGATCGAGGAACACCTTTCGCCCCAGGAGCGCCTCGATCTCCTGCCGCGCTCGGATGCCAATCGTCTTGATCATACTGCCGCCCTTCCCGATCAGGATTCCTTTCTGGGACTCGGTCTCGACCCAGACGAGCGCGCGCACCCGTCCCTTGTCCAGGTCGAGCTCGTCGATCTCCACGGTGATCGCGTGGGGCACCTCTTCCCGGGTGAGCGCGAGCGCTTTCTCGCGGACGATCTCGGCGATTCGCGCCTCGAGCGGCAGGTCGGTCCGCATGCCTTCCTCGAAGTAGGCGGGCCCTTCGGGAAGGAGCGCGACCAGATCCTGCTGGAGCGCATCGAGCCCATCCGCCTTCAGGGCGCTGATCGGGTGCAGAGCGTGGAAATCGCCCAACGATGCGGCTTCCGTGATCTGCTCGGCGATCCGGGGTGGGTCGACCCGGTCGACCTTGTTGAGCGCGATCACGACAGGCGGGCCGGCCGCGAAGATCCGCTCAGCGATGAAGCGGTCGCCGGTGCCGATGCGCTCGCTAGCCGCCAGGACGAAGAGGAACGCGTCGACGTCGGCGAGCGTCTCGTCCACGGTGCGCTGCATCCGCTCCGTCAACGCGTCGCGCGGCCGCTGGAACCCCGGCAGGTCGAGGAGGATCAGCTGGTAGGGCTCGCCTTCCGTCTCCCCGTTGACAACAGCCGAGATCCGGCGGCGCGTCGTCTGCGGCTTGTCGGAGACAATCGCCACCTTCTCGCCGGCGAGCGCGTTGACGAGGGTCGACTTGCCGACGTTCGGACGGCCGGCGACCGCGACGAAACCGCTTCTCAAAGCTCGAAGGAGTCGGGCAGCAGCTCGTCCGGCCGGCGGACGAGGAGCTCTCCTTCGTGGACGAACGCCACGCGATCGACTCCGAACTCGTACAGCCACTGCCGGCACCCACCGCACGGCGAGGCGGTGACCGCGACGGCCTCGACCTCCCCGGGCCTGACACCTTCGGCGACCGCCCGTGCGAGCGCGCAGCGCTCCGCGCACATGCCGAGCGGATAGGACGCATTCTCGACGTTGACGCCGGTGATGACGCGGCCGTCCCGCAGCAGGGCCGCCGCCCCGACCTGGTAGTCGGAATACGGCGCGTAGGCGTTGCCGGCCGCCTCGCGAGCGACCTCGGCCAGCTCGGCGTCGGTCATGCGAGCACCTGGAAGAGGATCATGCTGACGAGCGTACCCGTGACCGCGCCCAGCACGACCTCGGAGGTCGTGTGGATCCCGGACTCGACCCGTGTCTGCGCGACGAGGAGCGCCATGATCAGCGCGACGAAGGAGACGACGACGCGCTCCTCCTCGACGATGAACGTGATCGCTATCCAGCCGCCGAACGCGAGCGCCGCGTGGCCCGACGGCAGGCCGCCCCGGAGCGGCGTGCCGCGGCCGGTGAGCGCCTTGCTGGCGACCACGATCAGCACGATGAGGATGAGCGCGATCAGCGTGAGGTTCGCAGGGGCCTCGCGGACGCGTTCGACGAGCCGCGAGCTCGGTTCGGTCAGCCGGTCGGCGAAGACGAGGTAGCCGATGACGACCGCGTTGACCGCGGCGATGAGGACGGCGCCCGCCGCGATGTCCTTGGCCATCTTCGCGAGCGGGTCGAAGGAGGTCGTCGCGAGGTCGATGGTCGCCTCGATGGCCGTATTCACCATCTCCGCGATCAGCACGAATGAGATCGCCACGAGCAGCGCCATCAGCTCGAGCTTCGTGACGCCGTAGGAGAACGCGAGGATGAGCACGACCGTCGCGAGCGCGAAGTGAATCCGCATGTTGCGCTGGGTGCGCAGCACGTGGATGACGCCCTCGAAGGCCCAGTTGAGACTTTGGAGAATCGCCGGTGTCCGCTGGGCGCTCATCGAGCGTGCGCCTGCTCGCGGCCCTCCATCTCCGCTCCATGCTCGTAGCCGAGCAGATGGAGAAGTCCGTGAACGAGCGGCCCGCGCCAGGCATCGCCGACGACCTGCGGGCAGAGGACGACGTCGCCGAGCTGCCGCGGCACCCCGTCCGGAAGGGCTTCGCGCTCGTCGATCGGGAACGAGAGCACGTCTGTCGCCTCGTCGATCCCGAGATGCTCCCGCTTCAGCTCGCGCATGCGTTCGGGCGGCTCGAACGCGACGCCAAGGTCGCCATCGGCGACCCCTTCGCCGGCGAGCACCTGCCGGCAGACCTCCGTGACGGCGGCTTCGTCCTGCGCGACACCGCTGCGGTTGGCGATCTCGATCCGGATCACCGGCGGCGCTGCGTGCCCGTCTCCTCGGCATGGCGCTTGTAGGCCTCCACGATCCGCTGCACGAGCACGTGACGAACGACGTCCTGGTTGCCGAACTCGACGAATTCGATCCCGTCGATATCGCCCAGGATCTGCCGTACGTGGATGAGGCCCGACGCCTGATCCTGCGGGAGGTCGATCTGCGTCACGTCCCCGGTGACCACGACCCTCGAGCCGAAGCCGAGCCGCGTCAGGAACATCTGCATCTGCTCGGGCGTCGTGTTCTGCGCCTCGTCGAGGATGATGAACGAGTCGTTGAGCGTGCGGCCGCGCATGAACGCGAGGGGAGCGACCTCGATCGTGCCGCGCTCCATGTAGGCGTTGAGGCGGTCGGCGTCGAGCATGTCGTAGAGCGCGTCGAAGAGCGGGCGCAGGTATGGGTCGACCTTGGCGAGCATGTCGCCGGGGAGGAAACCGAGGCGCTCGCCGGCCTCGACGGCCGGGCGCGTGAGGATGAGACGGTTGACGTCGCGGTCGGCGAGCGAGGCCACCGCAAGCGCCATCGCCAGATAGGTCTTCCCCGTCCCGGCGGGCCCGATCCCGAAGGTGATCGTCCCGGACCGGATCGCGTCCACGTAGGCCTTCTGGTTGATGGTCTTCGGGGTGATCTTCTTGCCGCGATGGCGCCAAACCACGTCCTCGAACACCTCGCGTGGGTCCTTGGCGGCGTCGAGCGCGGCGAGCACGGCGTCGACGGTGCTCGGCCCGATCGCGTGGCCGCTCTCGACCAGCTCGACGAGCTCTTCGAGCACGAGCCGCGCCTCGTCGACACGCAGGTCTTCACCCTCGAGCGTCAGCTGGTTCCCGCGTAGGCGGACGGCGACCTCCATCCGGTCGCGGAGCGCGCGCAGGATCCCGTCGTCGACGGTTGCGAGCTCCGCGGCGACTTCGTTGGAGACCGAGAGGACCTGCTGCAACGATTCGAAGTCTAGTCGGCGCAAGAACGGCGTCCGCACAGGGGCTTCCGGGCCGCCCGCGGCCACCTGGCCACCGGACCGGCCGGGGGACCCCCTCGATTTCACGCTAACGACGAAAAGCGCACGCAGGGCGCACAGAATCTGCCGAAAGCAGCGCGGGAGTGAGGCTAATCAGGCGAGCTTCTCGCGGACGAGCTGGCTCACGGCGGAGCCGTCCGCCCGGCCCGCGACCTGGGGCATCACATCGGCCATGACCCGGCCGAGATCGCGGAGAGACGTCGCGCCCGTTTCGGCGATCGCGTCGTCGACGATCTGCTCGAGCTCGTCCTCGCCGAGTGCTTCCGGCATGAACTCCTCGATGATCTCGAGCTCCTCTTCCTCCGTCTCCGCCTGCTCTTCTCGCCCCGCCGAGCGGAAGGCCTCGGCCGCCTCGGCGCGCCGCTTCCGCTCGCGCTGCAGCACCTGAAGCTCCTCGTCCTCCTTGAGCGGCCGGCCGAGCTCCTTCTCCGCGGCGCGGAGGGACGCGAGTGTCAGGCGGAGCGTGTCGGCGCGCAGCTGCTCACGCCCGCGGATGGCGTCCTTGATCTCGTCCTCGATCTCGGCGATCAGGCTCATTCGAACCCTGCCAGCGTCGAGCTGCCCCCGAGGACGTGCCAGTGCAGGTGGAAGACCGTCTGGCCCCCGCCCGGGCCAACGTTGACGACGACGCGGTAGTCCTCGAGGCCCGCGGCGCGCGCCGTGTCGGCGACGAACTCGAGCATCCGCTTCGCCTCCTCCGCCGGAAACTCCCCGACGTCGCGGAAGGTCTCCACGTGGCGCTCCGGGATCACGAGCAGGTGCGTGGGCGCCTTCGGGTTGATGTCGCGCACGGCAGCAAAGCCCTCGTCCTTTCGGACGTGGTCGCCTTGGGCGTATAGGCCGCAGAAGAGGCAGTCAGACTGGGGCACCGACGACTCCTTCCTCGCTCACGTCGACCGCCCTCGCTCGAACGAGCGCCCCGACCTGAGCCTGCACGAGCCAGGGAGTGTAGTCGTCGCCGTAGCCCCGGCCCGGGCGATCGACGAGCACGACGTCCTCCTCGCCGACCTTCGCCCGCCAGCGCCGGCGCAGCGCGTCGGCCGAGAAGGCACGCAGCCGGGCGCTTCGCTCCTTCTTCACGGCGGGTGGCACCGGGTCGTCCTCGGCGGTGCGCGTCCCGGGCCGCGGCGAGTACGGAAACACGTGCACCTTGGTGATCCCGGCCTGCTCGACGACCCGCAGGGTGCGCTCGAAGGCCGCGTCGTCTTCGGTTGGGAAGCCGACGATCACGTCGGTCGTCAGGTTGAACTCGTCGGCGAGCGACACACGCCGGAGATAGGTCGCGGCCGAATAGCGCCGGCGCATCGCCTCGAGAACGCCGTCGTCGCCCGACTGAAGCGGGACGTGCAGGTGCGGCGAGACCGAGGGCGTCTCGCGCATCGCCTCGAGCAGCGCGGCGCTCACGTGATTGACCTCGATCGACGAGAGGCGCAGGCGCTGGAGCCCCTCCGTCGCTCCGGCGGCCCGCACGAGCTCGGGCAAGTCGTAGCCGGCGGCTCGATCCCGGTAGCAGCCCAGGTTGATGCCCGTGAGAACGACCTCCCGATGCCCCTGCTCGACGCGCCTGCGGATCTCGCGCAGGACAGCCTCTGCCGGCCGGCTTCGCGAGGCACCGCGCACTTGTGGGATGACGCAGAACGCGCACGAGAAGCTACAGCCGTCCTGCACCTTGACGAAAGCCCTCGTCCGCTCGAGGCCGACGTTCGCATCGACGCAGCCGATGGCGCCGACGTCACCCGCGACGAAGGCGGGGGTGCGCTCGCCCGGAAGCCTGACGACCGTGACGTTCCGCGGCAGGGAGGCGAAGCCGTCGCCGCCGAGGTTGGCCCCGCAGCCGGTCACGTAGACGCGTTTCGCCGTCCGCGCTGCGCGGCGCGCGGCCTGGCGAGACTTGCGCACCGCTTCGTTCGTCACACAGCACGTATTGACGACCGCGATGTCCGCGGCGCCCTCGCGCGCCTCGAGGTGGCCGTCGGCAACGAGGCGCTCACGAATCTCCTGGGCGTCCGTCTGGGAGACCTTGCAGCCGAGAAAGTCGACGGTGAACGAGGCCATGCGGGGCGATGCTAGCCCACTCCGGCGCCCGCGCCCCGCTCGGTTAGCCGCGCTCGAGCAGGTCTGCCGCCCACCCCTCGGCTGCGCGGTGGTCGGCAACGCGCCACCCGCGGGGCTCGGGTCGTTCGGTGTCGAGATATCCGGAGGCGACGACCAGCCGCCCTTCGAACCGCTCGGTCGCTTGCTCGACCGGCGCGCGGGCGATGTTCGCGATCGCGACGTCGACGGTGGGCAGCGGGTCGACGAGAACGTCGGCCCGACGGACCTCGACGGCCACCGCGTTGCTCGCGGCGTTCTCCCGAGCTGCCTGTACCGCAAGCTCGTCGTCGTCGAGGGCGAGCACCGGCTCGAACCCCAGCTTCGCGGCCGCGACGGCGAGGACGCCCGAGCCGCAGCCGAGATCGACGAGGCCTGCCGGCTCCAGATCGAGCAGGAGCTCGATGCACAGCCGGGTCGTCGCGTGCGCGCCTGTCCCGAAGGCCTGTCCGGGGTCGATGACGATCGGGATCGAGCCGCCGACCGCAGTCTCCCAGGGAGGGCCGATCCACAGCGGCCCGATCGTCACGGGCTTGTGGAAGCTCCTCCAGGCGTCCTCCCACCCGAGTGCGACCGGGCTCTCGCTGACGCGTCCGAGTGGCTCGAGACGGGCGACCGCGTCGGCGCGCTCGGTGTAGGCGGAGAGCTCGAGCACCGCGTCGCGCTCGCGCTCCTCGAAGCCCTCGGGGAAGAGCTCGATCATCGTGGCGCGCGCCTCCTCCGACCGCTCGCGCGGCACGGAGACCGTCACGCGGCGGAGCGCGCTCAGCGGAACGCGGATCGGAGCTTGCCGAAGAGACCGCCGTCCGAGGCGTAGTTGCGGTCGTGCTCGCTCCGCGCGAAGTCCTCGAGCAGGCGCCGCTGGTCGTCCGAGAGGTTGCCGGGGACTGCGACGTTCACGAGCACGCGGTGGTCGCCGAAGCCGCGGCCCTGCAGCACCGGCATCCCCTTGCCGCGCAGGACGCGGATCTCGCCCGGCTGTGTTCCGGCCTCGAACTCGAGCTCGACGTCGCCCTCGAGGGTCGCGACCTGCACCGTGGCGCCGAGGGCGGCCTGGGTCATCGTCAGGTCGACGGACGAGATGATGTCGTTGCCCTCGCGGACGAAGCGCGGGTCGGGCCGGACGTGCACCATGACGTAGACGTCGCCGGCCCTGCCGCCGAGCGCGCCCGCGTGGCCCTCGCCACTGATCCGGATCCGCTGCCCGTCGTGGATCCCCCTCGGGATCTCTACGTCGAGCTCGCGCTGGGTCGTCCGCCGACCGGTCCCGGAGCAGTCGTCGCACGGCGTCTCGACCGTCTGCCCGGTCCCTCCGCAGTGCGCGCACCCCTGGGTGCGCACGACCTGGCCGAACAGCGAGCTGGACACGGTCTGAACGCGCCCGAGTCCCGCGCACACCGAGCACGTCACCGGCGAGGTGCCGGGTGCCGCACCGTTCCCACCGCAGGTCGCGCATGGGATGACCACCGGGAACGGGACCTTCCGCCCCACTCCTTCCGCAGCCTCCACGAGCTCGATCTCAACCTCCGCCAGGACGTCGGCGCCGCGCGCCGAGCGGCCGGCGCGCCCTCCGCCGAAGAGGTCATCGCCGAAGAAGGCGGAGAAGATGTCGGCGAGGTTGCCGAAGTCGAACTGGGTCGGGCGGAACCCTCCGGTTCGCAGGCCGTCGTGCCCGTAACGGTCGTAGAGCTCCCGCGTCTCGGGCTTCGACAGCACCTCGTAGGCTTCCGCGGCCTCGCGGAATCGCTCGTGGGCCTCCGGGTGGTCGGAGACGTCGGGGTGCAGCTCCCGCGCCAGCCGGCGGAACGAGGACTTGATCGCGCGGTCGTCCGCATCGCGGGAGAGACCGAGGATCTCGTAGTAGTCGCGCCGCGTGGTGGCCACGATCGTAGGGTACTGCCGCCCGGAGCCGGCCCCGGCGGGCGATCAGCTCTCGTAGAGCTCCTCCACGAACCGGGAGAGCTCGTAGGCCGCAGACCGCACGGCGCCGATCGCCGTCACGTAGTCCATGCGCATGGGGCCGAGCAGGCTGACCGTGCCGAGGTTGCGGTTCTGCAGCCCGTACGGCGCCCCGACGAGAGCGACGCCGGCGAGATCCGGGTCCTCGAGGTCAGGGCCGACGCGGACGAACGGCCGCTTGGACACGAGGCTCGCCCGCAGCAGGTCGAGCGCGGTCGCACGGTGCTCGAGCATCTCGAGCAGGCGCCGGTACGTCGTCAGCTCGTCCGCTCGGAACTCGTCCAGCACGCCCGCGGTGCCTCCGATGTAGAGGGTCTGCTCGTCGGCTTCCATCACGTCCGTGAAGGCCGGGCGCATGCGCTCGAGGAACCCGCGCTCCCGCTGCGAGAGCGCCGGGTCGTCGAAGCGGATGCGGAGCAGCCGGGCCCCGAGCTGCAGCCCCGCGACGGTCTCGTTCAGGTACTGGCCCGCCCACTCGGCGAGGCCTGGATCGACGGGCTCGTCGAAGGTGAGCACGCGCTTCGCGACGCCGCCGGTGGACGTGATGACGACCACCATGACGACGTGTGGCTGAAGGAGCAGCACCTCGACATGGCGGACGATCGTCGTCTCCGGGGAGGGCGCCGAGACGAGGGCCAGGAGATGCGTGAGATCCGCCAGCGCCTCCGTCGTGGCGCGCAGTGCCAGGTCGACCTCGCTCTCCACGACCGTGAGGTCCAGCTCGAGCAGGCTGGTGCGCGGGCCGGGCCGGTCCAGCACGCGGTCGACGAAGAACCGGTAGCCGACCTCGGTCGGCACCCGCCCGGCCGACGTGTGCGGGTGCATCAGGAGGCCCTGCTCCTCGAGCACCGCGAGCTCGTTGCGCACCGTCGAGGCCGAGACGTCGAGCCCGGCGAGCTCGACGAGCGCCTTCGACCCGACCGGGGTGCCGGTCGAGACGTACGTCTCGACGACGCTGGCGAGGATCAGCTCCTGCCGCTTCGACAAGCGGAGTTCTTGAGAGTCCACCATCTATTCAAATTGTACGTTTGCAGGGGTTTCGGCCATCAGCTCGGCCGTCACGCCGCCACCGAGATAGCGCCCTCGCGTCGTCAGCGCGAGCCCGCCGCCACGCCGCTCGGCCAGACCGAGCCGCTCCATGCGGTCGAGCGCCACGGGGTCCAGGGCGTCGGCGACCTGAGCGAGCGGGACCGGCTCGTCGAGCCTCAGGCCGAGCATCAGCCGCTCCCGAATGACGATCTCAGGCTCGAGCGGCTCTTCGTCCCGCGACGGGTGCTCCCCACGCGTGAGTGCCGACACGTAGCCGGGGAGGGACGGCCGGTTGCGCCAGCGTAGACCGTCGACGGTCGATACCGCCCCGATCCCGACGCCGAGGTAGTCCCTGCCGAGCCAGTAGCCGAGGTTGTGGCGCGCCTGTCGTCCCGGCCGGCAGAAGTTGGCCGTCTCGTACCAGCGGTAGCCGGCCGCGGTCAGCTCGTCGACGACGAGCTCGAAGTAGCCCTCCATCGCTTCGGCCTGGCGCACGAGCTCGTCGCCGTGCGCGAAGGTGAAGCGCGTGCCGGGCTTCGCTTCGAGCTCGTAGCACGACAGGTGCTCCGGACCGAGCGCGATCGCCTCTGCGAGATCTCGCTGCAGGTCGGAGGGGCTCTGGCCGGGGATCCCGTACAGGAGGTCGAGCGAGATGTTGTCAAATCCGGCATCACGCAGATGGTAGAACGCCCGCCGGACGGCTTCTGGACCGGCCTGCCGCTCGAGCGTTTCAAGGAGATGCGGCTGGAAGCTCTGGGCCCCGAGCGAGATGCGCGACACGCCGTGACCTAGGAGCAGCGCCGCGAGCTCAGGGGTGACGGTCTCGGGGTTCGCCTCGACCGTGACCTCGCCGGCAGGAGGGAGGCCTTCCAGGAGGCGGGTCAGCGCCCGTGGCTCCGTGTACGTCGGCGTCCCGCCGCCGAGGAACACGGTCTCGAGCCGCTCGGCCAGCAGGTCGCGGCGAAGCTCGAGCTCGGTGAGCAGCGCATCGACGTACGCCTCGTGGCCGTCGCGGCGCCCGACGAGCGTGACGAAGTCGCAGTAGCCGCAACGGTGGGCGCAGAAGGGAACGTGCACGTAGAGGTGACGGGCGCCGCTCACTTGCGCTCACCGTCCAGGTTGAGCACCGCGAGGAACGCCTCCTGCGGCACCTCCACGGCGCCGACCTGCTTCATGCGCTTCTTGCCCTTCTTCTGGCGCTCGAGCAGCTTCCGCTTGCGCGAGATGTCGCCGCCGTAGCACTTGGCGAGCACGTCCTTGCGCTTGGCCTTGATCGTCTCGCGCGCGACGATCCGCGCGCCGATGGCGGCCTGGACGGGCACGTCGAACATCTGCCGTGGAATTTCCTGACGCAGGCGATCGACCAGCGCCCGCCCGCGCGGGTACGCCGCGTCCTTGTGGACGATGAGGCTGAGCGCGTCGACCGGATCGCCGGCGAGCAGGACGTCGAGACGCACAAGCTCGCCCGGCTCGAACCCGACGATGTCGTAGTCGAAGCTCGCGTAGCCCTTCGTCCGGCTCTTCAGCTGGTCGTAGTAGTCGTAGACGATCTCCGCCAGCGGGAGGTCGTACGAGAGAAGCACCCGCTCCTCGCTCAGGTACTCCATGTGGTGGAAGCGCCCGCGGCGGTCGTTGTTGAGCTCCATGACCGCCCCGACGTAGTCCTTCGGCACGATCGTCGTCGCGCGGATGTACGGCTCCTCGACGAGCTCGACCTCGCGCGGCATGTCGGCAGGGTTGTGGACCTCGACCTCCGCGCCGGTCTTGGTCAGCACTCGGTAGGCGACGTTCGGCGCCGTGACGAGCAGGTCGAGGTCGAACTCCCGCTCGAGGCGCTCGCGCACGATCTCCATGTGCAGGAGCCCGAGGAAGCCGCAGCGGAAGCCGAAACCGAGAGCCTGCGAGGTCTCGGGCTCGTAGAAGAGCGAGGCGTCATTGAGCCTCAGCTTCTCCAGGGCGTCGCGGAGCGCCGGATAGTCCTCTCCGTCCGTCGGGAACAGTCCTGCGAAGACGGTCGGCTTCACGTCCTTGTAGCCGGGCAGCGGCTCGGCAGCCGGCTGATCCTGCGCCGTGAGGGTGTCGCCGACGCGCAGGCGGCTGACCTCCTTGAGCCCGGTGACGACGTAGCCGACCTCGCCCGCCTCGAGGGTCGAGGTCGGGCTCCGGTCAGGGGAGAAGAAGCCGAGCTCCTCCGCCTCGAAGCGCGTCCCGGCGGCCATCGCGCGCAGGCGCTGCCGCGTCGAGAAGCGCCCGTCGACCATGCGGACGAACGCCACGACGCCGCGGTACTGATCGTAGGACGAGTCGAAGACGAGTGCCCGCGGCGGCGCGTCCAGGTCGCCGACCGGCGGCGGAATGCGGTCGACGAGGGCATCGAGGACCGCCTCCACCCCCTCCCCGGTCTTGGCCGAGATCCGCAGGACGCGTTCGGGATCCTCCCCCACCAGCTCGGCGACCTCGGCCGCAGCCGCGTCGGGGTTGGCCTGGGGCAGGTCGATCTTGTTCACGACCGGGACGATCTCGAGGTTGTTCTCGATCGCGAGGTAGGCGTTGGCGAGCGTCTGCGCCTCGATGCCCTGCGCCGCGTCGACGACGAGGATCGCGCCCTCGCACGCCTGGAGCGCGCGTGAGACCTCGTAGGTGAAGTCGACGTGCCCCGGCGTGTCGATCAGGTTGAGCTGGTGCCCGCGCCACATGACGCGGACGGCCTGCGCCTTGATCGTGATCCCGCGCTCCCGCTCGAGCTCCATGGAGTCGAGCACCTGCTCGCGCATCTCGCGCCCGGAGAGAGTCTGGGTGACCTCGAGCACGCGGTCGGCCAGCGTCGACTTGCCGTGGTCGATGTGCGCCACGATGGAGAAGTTGCGGATGCGGTCGAGCGAGGTCATTCCTCGCTCGTTGTAGCTGATCGCCGGCGCAGCGAGAGCAGCGTCTGCAGCTCGCGGACGCGAATGAGCGCCGCGAGGCCGAGGTACACGGCCGTGCCGGCGAGGACGCCGGTGCCCACCGACAGGATCTGTGCGCCGAGCGAGCGGCCGAGGAGCTCGTCGAGCGCGTACCACACCGCGAAGGCAGCTCCGGCCGCGCCGGACGCGGCGACGATGATGCGCGCGTACGAGGCGGCCAGCGCCCGGCCGTCGATGCGCCCGAGGCGACGGCGGAAGACGACGAGGAGCGCCGCGGTGCCCGCGATGTTGACGATCGACGTCGCAAGAGGGATGCCCCAGATGCCGACGCGGTACAGCGCGGTGTTGAGGACGACGTTGAGCGCGAGGTTGCCGAGCGCGATCGCCGTCGGGACCCACGCCGACTGGAGGCTGAAGAACGCCCGGTTGAGCATCAGCATCGTTCCGTTGAACGTGAGCCCGAGCGCGAAGGCCGCGAGGTTGGCGGCGACCACGCGAGTCTCGCCCGCGTCGAAGGCGCCCCGCTCGTAGAGAACGCGCGTGATCGGAACGGCCAGGACCGCGCCGATTGCGCTCGCGGGAACGAGGAGAAACCCGATCTGGCGGAGGCCCAGCGACACCGTCTCGCGAAACCCGACCAGGTCGTTGCGGGCGGCGAGGCGCGACAGCCGAGGGAACAAGACGGTGGCCACCGCCACCGAGAACATCCCCTGGGGGAGCATGTAGAGGCGAAACGCCGCGTCGATCGCGCTGGGACCAAGGTCCTTGTCGACGAAACGGGCGGCAAAGAACGTGTTGATCACAAGGTTGAAGTTGATGAGCCCGACGCTGAGCGTCACTGGCAGCATGAGCAGGAGAACGCGCTTGACCGCGGGGTCACGGAGGTCGAGAACAGCGCGGATCCGGCCGTCGCGCCCGCGGAGCCACCACACCGGGGTGATCGCCTGGATGACCGTGCCGGCGAGGATGCCGCCCGCGTAGACGTAGAGCTGCGCCTCGACGCTGTCGTAGCGCGGGACGAAGACGACGAGCGAGAAGATGATCGCCAGGTTCCACAGGACCGGCATGAGCGCCGGGACGACGAATTCCTCGTAGGAGTTGAGGACGCCGACAACGACCCCCGACACGCCCATGAACAGGACGACAGGGAACAGCACGCGCGCGAGGTCCGCGGCCAGCTCGCCGTAGCCGAAGAGACTCATGACCCAGGGTGCGATCAGCATGAAGAGGCCGGTCACGGCGCCGAGCACGAGGACGGTCAGCCACAGGAACGTGGAGGCGAGACGCCAGGCCCGCGCTCGTTCCCCCTTGTCGAGCAGCTCGCTGAAGACCGGCACGAACGCGGCGCCGAGCGCCATGTCCGCTGCGAGCGCCCGGACGAGATTCGGCACTTGGAAGGCGACCGTGAAGGCGTTGATGGCGGTCCCCTCGACGCCGAAGTACTTCCGGACGACGATCTCCCGGACCAGCCCGAGGACCCGGGAGAGACCCGTCGCCGCGGCGAAGATCGCTGTCGACCAGGCGAGGCGGCGAGGCCGCCTGGTCGACTTGGCCTCGTCGGCCTCCGCCTCGCTCGTCACCGGATCGAGGATAGGCGAGCGGCCGGAAGGGCGGCTCCTGCTACGATCTTCGCGGCCCGCCGGGGCCATTTCTCCTTATGCCGAACATCAAGCAACAGAAGCGCCGCGTCTCGATCGCCGCCCGTCAGCGGTACGAGAACCTGCGCTACCGCTCGTCTGCGAAGACGCTCTACAAGCGTCTCGAGACGGCCATCGCAGACGGTGACAAGGACGCCTCGGCGCAGGCGCATCGCGACCTCGTCCGCTGCCTGGACAAGGCCGCCGCTTCGCGCGCGATGCATCCGAACCGCGCGGCCCGGAAGAAGTCGCAGGCCGCCCGGCTCGTCGCGGGCGCCTAACTCCTCGCTGCTACAGCCTCCGGCCGGGCCACGAGCTCGACGAGGGCGCGCTCCAGCTCGAGCTCGCCGGTCAGCCTGCTTGAC
>DAITAN010000218.1:0-4820 GCA_036824235.1 Gaiellaceae bacterium
ATCGCCGTGCCGAGCATCTCGCCGCGCCGCTCCTTGGGCGTGCCGGCGACGAGCCACGCGAGCGCGCCGGCCCAGGAGAAGGCGCTGCCGAAGCCCTGTGCGAGGCGCGCGAGCCCGAGGGTGGTGGCGTCCCCCGCGAAGCCGAACGCAGTACTCGCGACGGCCATGAGCAGCAGGCCCGAGAGCACCGCCCGGCGAGGACCGAACCGCGCGGCGCTGATCCCGCCGGGAATAGCTCCGAGCAGCGCACCGGCGGCGTAGGCGCCGACGAGTAGGCCGGCCTGCCCTTTCGAGAGCCCGAACTCGTCCGCATAGTGGGGCAGGAGCGGCACGAGCGCCGCGTAGAGGATGGTGTCGACGAGCGTGATCGAGCAGGCGAGGAGGAGCAGGCGGCGCATCCAGCTGACGATATCGACGCGGCTAGGCTCTACCGCATGAGGCGCGAGTTCTCGGCCGGCGGCGTGGTCGTGCGCTCCATGCGCGGCAGCCTCTGGGTCGCCGCGATCCGTCCCGGCGGCAAGGACGTCTGGGCGCTCCCGAAGGGGCTCGTCGGAACCGGCGAGAGCCCCGCGGCCACGGCCGGGCGCGAGGTGACCGAGGAGACCGGCGTCGAGGGCCGGCTCGTCACGAAGCTCGGCGACGTCCGCTACGTCTACACGTGGCAGGGCGAGCGCGTCTTCAAGGTCGTCAGCTTCTTCCTCTTCCGCTACCGTCGCGGCCGCCTCGGCGACATCCCGCCCGAGCACGCGCACGAGGTCGACGAGGCGCGCTGGCTGCCGCTCGAGGAGGCTCCCCGGCTCCTGGCCTACAAGGGCGAGCGCGAAATGGCCGAAAGGGCGCAGAAGGCGCTTGTCGAAGAAGCCGTATGATGGGGCCGCCTCCGGCCCCGTCCCCCCGCATGTACGCCCTCAACTTCTACTCACCGATCGTCGCCGACCAGCTGCGCAGCAGGCGCAAGACGGCCACGATCCGCCTGGGCGACAAGGCCGGGAAGTACAAGAAGGGCATGGTCGTCCAGGTACTCGTCGGCCAGCGCTACGGGCCGCGCCAGAAGATCTTCGACGCGGTCATCGACAAGGTCGAGGTCAAGCCGCTCGCCGACTGCTCACCGCGCGAGATCGAGAAGGACAACCCGGAGATCAAGCGCACCGACGACATGGCGAACTTCCTCGGCCAGCTCTACAACCGCGACGTGACCGAGGAGTCGACGGTCACGATCATCCACTTCTCCGAGATCCACTCCTAGCCGGCCCGTGGACGTCGTCACCGGCGCCTTCTCCTTCACGGGGAGGTACATCGCCGCGCGGCTCCTCGAGTCCGGGCGCGAGGTGCGGACGTTGACGCGCCGCCCTCAGGCCGAGAGCCCGTTCGGAGACCGGGTGCGGACGTTCCCGTTCGATCGGGACGGCACGGCGGCTGCACTGCACGGCGCCGACACGCTCTACAACACGTACTGGATCCGCTTCCCCAACCGGTCCACGACCTTCGAGGACGCCGCTCGGAACAGCGTCGCCCTCCTCGACGCCGCACGGTCGGGCGGCGTGAGGCGCGTCGTCCACCTGAGCGTGACCCACGCCTCCGCCGAATCGCCCTACGACTACTTCCGTGGCAAGGCCGTCCTGGAGGAGGCGGTCGCCGCGTCGGGGCTCTCGCACGCGATCGTCAGGCCGACGCTCGTCTTCGGCACCGGCGAGGTGCTCGTCAACAACCTCGCGTGGCTCCTGCGCCGGCTGCCCGTCCTCGTCCTGCCCCGTGCGGCCTGCCGGATCCGGCCGGTCGCCGCAGAGGACCTGGCCGAGCTGTGCGTCGATGCCGGCCTCGGCGAGAAGGACGTCGCCTTCGACGCGGCGGGGCCGGACGAGTTCGGCTTCGAGGCGCTCGTCCGCCTCGTGCGCTCGGCGGTCGGCTCACGTAGCGCTGTCGTCCACGCAGGCGGGCGGACGGTTCTCTCCCTCGCCCGTGGACTCGGCCTCGTTACGCGCGAGACACTCCTCACGTCGGAGGAGCTCAGCGCGCTCGCCGACGACTTGCTCACGTCCGACGAGCCGCCCCTGGGGAAGAGGCGTTTCGCCGACTGGGTCTCTGCGAACGCCGAAGGCCTCGGCCGGCAGCTGGCCACGGGCGAGCGGCGCCCCTGGCCCAAGTAACACAGTGTTACTTGCCCTTGCGCGGCGGCTTGCGGATACGGACGCCGAAGGCCTCGTCGGGTCGTAGCTCGGCGCCGCACTCCTCGCAGGCGACGGCAAAGGCCGAGGCGATCTGCGCCGAGCAGGACGGGCACCTCGCCCGCAGCTCGCCGCCGCAGGTCGGACAGGCGGACGGGAGCGCGCCCTCGTCCTCGGCGAAGTACCTCTGGACGTGGCCGCAGGAGCGGCAGAAGGCAACCCAGTCTCCGAGCGTCCTGCGACGCTCCTCCCTAAGCCAGTCTGAAGCGCTGCCCATGGCCTCACCCTAGACGCTAGAGTTCGACCCGCGAATGGCGATCGCCAGGGAAGCAGAACCAGTCGGCTCGCTCACAGAGGTCAGGGAGTTCGGCCTCGATCGCGAGGACCTTCTCGGCATCTACCGCCACCTGTTGACGACCCGCGGCATCGAGGAGCGGGGTCACATCCTCTACAAGCAGGGAAAGATCCCCGGCAGCTTCTACACGGGCCGTGGGAACGAGGCGGCCGCGGTGGGAATCGCGACCGCGATGGGTCCTGACGACGTCGGCACGCCGCTGCACCGGGACATGGGTGTCCACGTGGTGCGCGGGGTCGAGGCCTGGCGGATCTTCGCCCAGTTCATGGGCCGGATGGACGGCCCGACGAAGGGCAAGGACGGCAACGTCCACATGGCCGACGACAGGCTCGGGCTCATCGCCATGGTCAGCCACCTCCCGGCCATGCTGCCGGTGGCGGTCGGCTGCGCGCTCGCCTTTCGCATCCGGGAGGAGAAGCGGGTCGCGCTGGGCTGGTTCGGCGAGGGTGCCTCTGCCCGCGGCGACACGCACGAGGCCATGAACCTCGCCGGCGTGCGGGCCCTCCCGATGGTCTTCATCTGCGACAACAACCAGTGGGCCTACTCGACGCCGACGCACCTCGAGTACGCCTGCGAGCACATCGCCGACCGCGCCAAGGCGTACGGCTTCGAGGGCGTGGTCGTCGACGGCACGGACGTGCTCGCGGTGCACCGCGAGGCCAAGCGCGCGATCGAGAAGGCGCGCGAGGGCGGGGGCCCGACGCTGATCGAGTGCCTGACGCTCCGCATGGAGGGCCACGCCGTCCACGACGACGCCTTCTACGTCCCCAAGGAGATGTTCGAGGAGTGGGCGAAGCGGGACCCTCTCGAGCGCTTCCGCTCCTGGCTGCGCGAGAACGCCGAGTTCACGGACGAGCAGGAGGACGAGATCCGCGCGGAGGTCAAGAAGCTCCTGAACGACGCGATCAAGCGCGCCGACGAGAGCGAGATCCCGGACGGGTCCACGCTCCTCGAGGGTGTCTTCGCGACACCCGAGGACCTCGAAACGCCCCACCACAAGTAATGGCCGAGAAGACGTACCTGCAGGCGATCTCGGACGGGCTCCGCCAGGAGATGCGGCGTGACAAGCGCGTCTTCGTGATCGGCGAGGACGTCGGCGTCTACGGCGGCGCCTTCAAGGTCACCCAGGGCTTCCAGGAGGAGTTCGGCCCCTGGCGCGTCATCGACGCGCCGCTCGCCGAGACGGCCATTGTCGGAGGCTGCACCGGCGCGGCGATCATGGGCATGCGCCCGGTCGCCGAGATGCAGTTCGCCGACTTCGTCTCGTGCGCGTGGGACCATCTCGTCACCGTGGCGGCGAAGCAGCGCTACCGGGCCGGGACGCCCGTGCCGATCGTCGTGCGGTGCCCATCCGGCGGCGGCTTCTCGGGCGGGCCGTTCCACTCGCAGAACCCCGAATCCAGCTTCGCGCACATCCCGGGCCTCAAGGTCGTGTGCCCGGCGACGCCCGAAGACGCGAAGGGCCTCATCGTCAGCGCGATCGAGGATCCGAACCCGGTCCTCTACTTCGAGCACAAGCACCTCTACCGACGCATCAAGGCGGACGTGCCGGACGACCGCTACACGACCCCGTTCGGGGAAGCGCGCGTCCACCGTGAAGGCGACGACATCACGCTCGTTACGTGGGGCGCCATGGTCTACACGGCCTCCGAGGCCGCCGACCAGGTGGCCGACGAGGACGGGACCTCGGTGGAGATCCTCGATCTCCGCACGATCATCCCGTGGGACCGCAAGGCCGTGCTCGAGTCCGTCGAGAAGACGTCCAAGGTGATCGTCCTCCACGAGGACACGCACACGGGCGGCTTCGGCGGCGAGATCGCCGCGACGATCGCCGAGGAGTCCTTCGAGCATCTCGACGCCCCGGTCAAGCGCATCACGGCGCCGGACACCCCGGTTCCCTTCGCGCCCACGCTCGAGAAGGCATTCATCCCGCAGGTCGACGACGTGGTGGCGGGCATCAAGGAGCTCGCCGCGTACTGATGGCCACCGGGACCCTCGTCGACGTCGTCATGCCCCAGATGGGCGTCTCGGTGTCGGAGGGGACGATCACCAAATGGTCGAAGGGCGAGGGCGAAGCCATCGAGGCCGACGAGACGCTCCTCGAGATCTCGACCGACAAGGTCGACACCGAGGTTCCGAGCCCGGCAACGGGCGTGGTCCAGCAGATCCTGGTGCAGGAGGGCGAGACGGTCCCGGTCGGGACGAAGCTCGCGGTGATCGCGCCCGAGGGCGCCGAAGGCGCGGCAGCCGAAGAGCCGCCCGCCGCCGAGGCGCAGGAGGCCGAAGCACCGGCTGAAAAG
>DAITAN010000219.1:0-4801 GCA_036824235.1 Gaiellaceae bacterium
CACCACCCGAGCGCCCTGGTCGGCCAGGAGCAGCGCCTCGCCGCGGCCGATGCCGAGCGGCCGGTCGCCGTCTGCCGCGAGCTGACGAAGCGCTTCGAGGAGGTTGTGCGCGGTGCGGCGGCAGAGGTCGCCGAGCGGTTCGCGGAAGCGCCCAAGGGAGAGGTCACGATCGTCGTCGGCGCCGCTCGAGAGTCGGCCGGAGTCGACGAGGCCGCTGCGTTCGAGGCGCTCGAGGCGCTCCTTGCCTCCGGCGCTTCGCGGCGCGGGGCGGCCGACGTCGTCGCGCGGCTCACGGGCGTGGCGCGCAACAGGCTCTACCGCGGCTCTCTCTAGAGCGTTCAGGTGTCGTCGGCGTTGACAACGTCCGATCCGGCCTGCTAGCCTCCTCGCCGTTGACATAACGGACAACAGGAGGCAGGAATGAAAGGCATGGTCGCCCTGCTTCCGGTCCTGATCGCGTTCCAGGCAGGCGCGCCGCCCGCACTCGCTTGGACCTGGCCCGCCGACGGGCCGGTGCTACGACCCTTCGTCCTCGGGGACGATCCCTATGCCGCCGCTCAGCATCGCGGCGTCGACGTCGCGTCGCCCTCGGGCGGGCTCGTCCGGGCGCCCGCGTCCGGCGTCGTCTCGTTCGCCGGCACCGTTCCGGGCGGCGGGCGGACGGTGACGATCCAGACCGCCGACGGCTACTCGGTCACGCTCGTCCACCTCGGCTCCATCGCCGTCGAGCGCGACCAGACGATCCGCGAAGGCGCGGGCGTCGGCTCCGCGGGGCGGTCCGGACAGGCGGAGCACCCGGAGCCGTACGTCCACCTCGGGGTGCGTGTGACTGCCGATCGCAACGGCTACGTCGATCCCCTTGGGCTGCTCCCGTCGCGCGGAGGGCCACCCCCGGCATCGCCTGCACCACCAGCCGAGCAGGAGCCCGAGGTTCCACCGGAGCCGTCGCCCGTGCCCGAGGCTCCGAGCGTGCCCGTTCCGGCCCCGCAGACGCCGGCACCTGCGCCAGCGACACCGGGGCCGGCAGCGCCTCCCGCGGCTGCCCCGCCGTCCGTGCTCGAGGTCGAGCGCTCGACCGTTCAGGCCGCCACGCGGGGCGGAGAGGCCGAAACGGCCGGGCCCGGCGCGCAGGCTGTTCCGGCGCAGGGAACGGTGCGGATGGAGCGGAGGCTCCAGCGGGCGTTCGAGCTTCCGGCGAGCATCGTCGTGCAGCGTTTGGACGACCGGCGACCTGCGCTGCCTGTCACGAGCACCGCCGCCGAGAGCCCGACGGACCTCGGCCTCATGCTCGGCGTGGCCTTCGCCGCTCTCGGCTGCGCCGGCCTGGCCTGTCTGGCGTTAGCCCGCCGCCGAGGAGAGCTCGGCAACACAGGACGCGCAGGCGCTACGCCCGCGGTGCTCCGCGACCGTGCGCGTCGAGCCGCAGAACACACAGCCGTCGCGCGGACGGTTGAGGAGGATGGTCTGATCGCGGACGGAGATCTCGAGGGCGTCGCGCTCGGTGAGCCCGAACCGCTTCCGGATCTCGATTGGAATGACGATCCGGCCGAGCTCGTCGAGGTGCCGGATGATCCCGGTTGTCGTCTTTCCGCCACGGGTTCGCGTGGACGCTTCCATCAGGTGGTTTCTCGACCTCCTCGTCACCGTCGGCGACCCGCACGGCCTGCGGCCCACCCGCTCCGATGACTCGTTGTCTCCACTCAGTTCCCTTCTGCGAAGGCCTGAAACCGGCGAGCTGGCGGGCAAAAGCGCTCCGTATGATGGGCGGCGGTGGGCTTCTACATCACGACACCGATCTACTACGTCAACGCGACGCCCCATATCGGGCACGCGTACACGACGATCGCGGCCGACATCATCGCCCGCCATCGGAGGCAGCGCGGGGAGGAGACGTTCTTCCTCACGGGCACGGACGAGCACGGCTCGAACATCCCTCGGGTCGCGGAGGAAGCGGGCCTGGACCTCGTGGAGTTCGTCGACCGGAACGCGGCCGCGTTCCGGGAGATGACGGGCAAGGTCAACGCCTCCAACGACTTCTTCATCCGGACGACCGACCCGCGCCATGGGGAGCTCGTCCAGGAGTTTCTCCAGCGGATCTACGAGCGCGGCGACATCTACGAAGGCGTCTACTCGGGGCTCTATTGCCCCCGGTGCGAGGCCTTCTACACCGAGGCGGAGCTCGTGGACGGGCTCTGCCCTCAGCACGGGATCCCGCCGGAGTTCGTCGAGGAGAAGAACTACTTCTTCCGGCTGTCCGCCTATGCCGAGCCGCTGCTCCGCCTCTTCGACGAGCGGCCCGACATCGTCCTGCCGGGCTTCCGGTACAACGAGGCGAGGAGGTTCGTTGAGCAGGGCCTCGACGACATCAGCGTCAGCCGCGCCTCCCAGCCCTGGGGCGTGCCGGTTCCCTGGGACACGAGCCAGGTCGTCTACGTCTGGGTCGACGCCCTCATCAACTACTGGAGCGCTCTCGCCTTCGCGCGGGAGGGCGAGGACCTCCGGCCGCGCTACTGGCCTGAGGTCCGGCACTTCCTGGCGAAGGACATCCTCAAGTTCCACTGCGTCATCTGGCCCGCGCTCCTGCTCGCCGCGGGGATCGAAGTCCCCAAGCAGCTGTTCGTCCACGGCTACCTGCTCATGGACGACCGGAAGATGTCCAAGTCGGTCGGGAACGTCATCGACCCGCTGAGCCTGATCGATGTCTACGGGGTCGACCCCGTCCGCTACTACCTGTTTCGGGTGGCCACGTTCGGCCAGGACGGAAGCATCTCGGTCGACGGGCTGCACGAGCGCTACGAGCGCGAGCTCGGGAACGACCTCGGCAACCTGCTCTCGCGGACGACCGCGATGATCGCGCGCTACCGGGACGGCCGACTGCGCGAGGTTCCGGGGTCTGCGGAACTGGCCGCGAATCTCGACCGGGTCGGCAGCGAGGTCGCCGCGCGGCTCGACGTGTTCGACATCACGGGAGCGCTCGAGGTCGTGTGGGAGCTCGTCCGGGGCCTCAACCGCCACGTCGAGCAGACGGCGCCCTGGGAGCTCGCGAAGGACGAGGCGCGCGCGGAGGATCTCGACCGGGTGCTCTTCGACCTCGCCGACGGCCTTCGTGCCGTGGCGGTCGCCCTGGCCTCATTCGTGCCCGAGACTTCGCAGCGGATCCTCGCCGCCCTCGGCCAGTCGGACGACGTCTCGTGGGAGCTCGTCGCCGCGGGCAGGACCGCCGCCGGCGAGGGGATCGAGCCCGCGCCGCCGCTCTTCCCCCGCGTGGATCCGCCGACGGCGGCTGCGGCGTGAAGCGGCTCGGTTCGTCGCTATACGGCCCGTGATCGACGCGCACGCACACCTCGACGCCTTCGAGGAGCCGGAGGAGATTCTCGGGCGCGCGCGCGAGGCCGGAGTCGAGCGCGTGGTCACCGTGGGGACGACGATCGAGTCCTGCCGCGCGAGCCTCGAGCTCTGCGAGCGGCACGACGGCGTCTTCGCCGCTCTGGGGCTGCACCCGCACGAAGCGGGAGGGGTCGGTGCGCCGGAGGTCGGCGAGCTGCGCGAGCTGCTCGCCCACCCGAAGGCGGTCGCGGTCGGCGAGACGGGCCTCGACTACTACCGCGACCTGGCGCCCCGCGACCGCCAGGCCGAGTCGTTCCGGGCCCAGATGGAGGTCGCCGTCGAGCTCGGGAAGCCGCTCGTCATCCACACACGGGCCGCGGACGAGGACACGGTGGCCGCGTTGCGCGAGCTTCCCTCGGATACTCCTGTCGTGCTGCACTGCTTCTCCTCGGCCGACCTGCTCGGGCCGGCGCTCGAGCGCGGCTGGTACGTCTCCTTCGCCGGGAACCTCACGTATCCCAAGGCGCCGGAGCTGAGGTGGGCCGCGGCGCGCGTGCCGGCCGAGCGGCTGCTCCTCGAGACCGACTGCCCGTACCTCGCCCCGCAGGCGGTGCGCGGGAAGCGGAACGAACCGGCGTATGTCGTCCACACCCTGGCGGTGGCCGCCGAGGCGCGCGGCGAGGAGGTCGCCGCGCTCGAGACCCAGGTCGAGGCCAACGCGGCGGCCCTGTTCGGCCTCCCTTGACCGGCCGCCGGCGATGAACCTGCCCGTCACCCCCAACCGCGATCTCGGCCAGCACTTCCTCGTCGACGAGAACATCCTCGGTGTCGCGGGCCGGCTCGCCGAGCTCGACCCTGCCGACGTCGTGCTCGAGGTCGGCGCGGGGCTCGGAGTCCTCACCACCTATCTCGCCGACCGTGTCGAGACCGTGCACGCGATCGAGCTCGACCGCGGGCTGGAGCCGCATCTGCGCGAGCGGCTCGGCGACCGCCGCAACGTCGAGCTCGTGTTCGGCGACGCTCTGCGGCTCCCGCTGCAGGAGCTCGACCCCTCACCGGGGAAGCTCGTCGCCAACCTGCCGTACCAGATCGCCACGCCGCTGGTGGCCGAGAGCCTCGGTGGGCTGCCGACCGTCCGGCTCTGGTCGGTGATGGTGCAGCGGGAGGTCGCCGACCGCTTCTTCGCCGTGCCCGGAACGAAGAGCTACGGCGCCGTTTCCGTGCTCCTCCAATTGACCGCGGAGCGGACAGGGCTCCATCCGGTGGCGCGGACGTGCTTCGCGCCGCCGCCGAACGTCGACTCCGCGCTCGTGGCGTTCCGGCGCACGCGCGACTGGGGCCCTGAGCTCGCAGGCGTCCGGCGCGTCGTGCAGGCGGCGTTCGCACACCGGCGCAAGACGCTCGCGAACTCGCTCGAGCTTGCCGGCGTCGCCGGTCGCGAGCAAGCCGTCGAGGCGCTCGACGCGCTCGGACA
>DAITAN010000012.1:0-16894 GCA_036824235.1 Gaiellaceae bacterium
GTCAGCGCTTCGGAGAGCCGCATCCCCGGCCGCACGCCCGCGCGCTCGGCGGCGCCGGTGCACGAGCCGAGGAGGGCCTGCTCTCCCGGTGCCGGCGCGAGCGCCACGGGCCTGCCTGCCAACTCGGGCCGACGAAGCAGTGGAGCCCTGAGAGCGAAAGCCGGAATCGTGAGACAGGCGACCATGGGAACGTTTGTTCTACACGAACACACGTTCTCCTGTCAAGAGATTTCTCGAAACGAGGTGAAAGCAGCCCCACCGCAACCTCGCTCCGGCTTCAGACGCTAAGAAGAAAACCGGGCGCCGCTGCTGCCGCTGCCGCATTGCGGCGCATTCCCGGCGCCCGATTCTCTGGGGCCTTTGCCGCCTGGCATTCCACGGACCCCGAAGGGCTAATTTTTCCCGCCGCCGTGCCAGCCAAACCTCGAGGTTTGGAAGACCGACGCGCCTGCGACACTCAACGCGGCGGGTGTCGAACCCTGAAGGAGCCTTCTGGTAGCCGCAACCAGCAGGCTCCCGTTCGGCGCCCGCCTAACCGCCTCTGATCCAGCCGTGAAGCGCTCGCAGTCCGCCGGCGACACCGACAAGCAGACAGAGCACCATCAGGGCGAACAGGGCGAGGACGGGTGGGCTCGCATCCGCGGCGGCGCTGGGAACGAGGCTTTCGCCCTCGAGCTCGCCTATCGATTCGGCGTCGGACGCACTCCGGATCGCCGCTCCTTCTCCGCGGTTGGTGAGGGTGTCCGGCGGGTCGCACTCTTCCGAACAGCCAGCGTGACTCACCAAGGAACTCAGGCCGTCGTCGTCTGCCGAGCTGGAGCCGTTGGTCGACCGATCCAGGCCTGCTGGATCATCGCCTCCTGGGCCGACTTCTTTACCGTCAGGGTCGCCCTCTTCGGGGCCGCCCTCTTCGCCCCCCTTGGGCGGCTTCGGTTCGCCCCCCTCGGGCGGCTTCGGGTCGTTCCCCTCGGGCGGCTTCGGTTCGCCCCCCTCGGGCGGCTTCGGTTCGCCCCCCTTGGGCGGCTTCGGTTCGCCCCCCTTGGGCGGTTTCTGTTCGTCCCCCTTGGGCGGTTTCTCCTTCTTGACTGGCTTCTCTACGCCGGGAGGTGGAGGCGGGGAGACCTGCGCGACGGCGGGCGGGCTCGCCGTCGCAAGAAGGACCGCGAAGAAAAGAAAGAAGACCCCGAACCGCATACCGATAACCCCGTTCCCGACGTCGGTTGCAGCAGCATGCTAGCCGGTTCGGCTGTAAGCGCGCACGGCGCTAGCCCGTCGACCACCGGCCGGTTCAAGAGTGGCGCCGGCGCGCGACTCTTGCGAGCTTCGTCGCTCTTTCTTGTTGAGCGCATCGCTGTCGCAGCCGAAGCGCTCCCAGGAGCCGGCGCTGACTAGGAACGAATGGAGCGCCGGGTATCGCGCTAGGGTTGACTCGTGGCGCGCGGAGAACAACTCACCCAGGCCGAGCTCGACATCCTCAAGGAGCGACTCGCCCAGCTCGAAGGCCCGAAGCGGCAGGAGATCGTCGAGGCGATCGCGACCGCACGCGGCTTCGGAGACCTCTCCGAGAACTTCGAGTACCACGCGGCCAAGAACGAGCAAGGCCTGAACGAGCGCGAGATCACGATTCTGCGCGAGCGCGTCCGAAACGCGGTCGCCGTCGAGGCCGCCGCGAGCGACGTGATCGGCATCGGCTCCCAGGTCGAGGTCGAGGACGACCTCGGCGAGCGCATGACGGTGCGCATCTCGAGCGTGAGCGGCGAAGGCGCCGTCTCTCCCGAATCGCCCCTCGGGCGTGTGCTTATGGGTTCCAAGGCCGGCGACAAGGTCACCGTTCGCGCCCCGCGCACGACCTACGTTGCCCGCGTCGTGTCTGTCTCCTGGTAGGCGAGACATGCAGGTAACCAGGAGCAGCATCGAGACCGCGGCAGGGCCGGGCGAATGGTTCACCGGCGCGGTCTACCTCGACCCGATCGCTGTCCCGTCGGGGGCATCGCGCCTGAGCGCAAGCAGCGTCCACTTCACGCCGGGCGCTCGGACGGCATGGCACACGCACCCGAACGGCCAGACCATCTACGTCACCGAGGGTGTCGGCCTCGCCCAGCGGCGCGGTGGGCCGATCGAAGTGATCCGTCCCGGCGACCGCGTGTTCTTCGAGCCGGGCGAGGATCATTGGCACGGCGCTGCGCCGACGCGCTTCATGGCCCACATCGCCATGCTCGAGGTCGGCGACGACGGCAGCCCCGCGACCTGGGGCGACCACGTCACCGATGAGGAGTACGGGACGGCGGCACCGATCGACGATTGATGCCGCGCCCGCGTCTATCCTGCTCTCGATGAGCAAGGAGAGTCACGAGCACGAGCGCGGTGATCGGAATCGCGAACGGTCGCGGGAGGCCCACTGGCAGGCGGCCGAGGCCGGCGCCGAGGAGAATGACGCGCCGCCGGAAGCTGCTCTCGAGCCCCGTGAGCGAACGGACGACCGGGAGAACGAGGGCGGCGCGCTCGATCAGGACTCACCCCAGGAAAAGGGCGCAAGCGATACTCGGCAGAACTGAGGCCGGCGGGACCGGGTCGTCCCGCAGTGGCTGCTAGGGTGACTGCAACGCGGAGGCCTGGACACGGAAGCCGTTGAGGCTCCGAGGCTCCTCTCCGACTGTCACATCTGGTCTGCGTGCATCCAAGGAGAGCTCGATCCGAGCTCCCATCCTCACGAAAGGTCAGGAGCAGCACATGCATGCAACCGTTAGACGCTACGACGGTGTCGATGAGACTCGTAGGGACGAGCTCACCAAGAAGGTCAACGAGGCCCTGATCCCCCAGCTGAGCAAACTGCCGGGCTTCAGCGGCTACTACCTCGTCGAGGCGGGCACCGGGGTCATGACCTCGTTCAGCCTGTTCGATTCGAAGGAGCATGCCGACGAGTCGACCCGTGTCGCCGCCACCTGGATCCGCGACGAGAAGCTCGAGAGTGCGCTTCCCAACGCGCCGAAGATCACGTTCGGCGAGGTCATCGCGCAGAAGACGAACGGCGTAGGCACAGCCGTCTAAGCACCACCCAGTCCAGGAGGGCAGGCCCGCGGGACGGGCCTGCCCCACCAGGGCCCCCGGCAAGCGAACGGAAGGTGATCCCCGTGGCGAACGGCGCTGTCAAGTGGTTCAACAGGGCGAGCGGGTTCGGGCTGATCGAGCCCGACGGAGGCGGAGACGATCTCTTCGTCCACCGAGCGAGCCTCGGCGAGAGCGTGCTCGCAACGGCGGGCGAGCGGGTCGAGTTCGAGTGGCGTGACGGGGGCATGGGCCACGAGGCGATCAACGTGGTCGCGTCTGCGCCGAACGGGAACCTTGATCGCAGCTGAGCCTGCTCCCGCCGCGACCGAGCTCCGCTGCGGCGAGTGCGGCTACGGCATCATGATCAGCGGTAAGTCACCGACGTGTCCGATGTGTCGCGCGAGCGCCTGGCAGACGCCCGACCTCGCGCTGACCTCGGAGCAGAGCGGACGTCCGAGCCAGCGGGACGTTCCGAGCCGTTAGGAGCCCTCGTGTATCTAGAAGTGACCCTGGTGAACGGACAGAACTTCTCGATTCCGATCGGGAATGGACATTCGGTCGAACGGGAGCTCGAGCTGTTCCTCAAGCGCGAGGGGCGCTACGCGGACGAGTGGGTTCCGCTCCAGAAGGCCGGCAGAGAGCTCTTCGTGCGCTACGAGCAGATCGTCCTCGTCAGCCCGAAGGGCGACGGATAGGTCGCCGAACGCCCTAGCGAGAGTCCGAGCTAGGGGCGAACAGATCGACGACGTTCCCGTCGGGATCCTTCACCTCGGCGTAGCGCTGGCCCCAGAAGGCATCCCAGGGCTCGCGGTAAGCGGCGCCTCCTGCGGCGACCAGCTCGCCATAGAGCCGGTCGACGTCTGCCGGCGAGTCGCACAGGAACGCGAGCGTCGTCCGCTGTCCACCCGAAGGCGGCGTCCAGTCCGGGGCGAACGAGCGGACCGTCTCCTCGGTGTCGAGCAGGAAGCGGATGCCTCCCGGCATGCTCGCCTCCACGTGGCCGTGGCCCTCGGGGTCGAGATCCTCCGGGAGCTCGAGCCCCAGAAGCGAGTAGAAGTCGGCCGCCCGCTGGAGGTCGGCGACGACCACCCCGATGGCGTCCATCCGCACCATGCCCTCAGCCTACCGGCGCTCGGCCTCGGTCTTCAGGTGTTGGAGCCCGTCCCTCAGCGCGCCGTCCAGCATCTTCCGAAGGCGACCGCGGAAGAGGCGCGCGACGAGACCGTCGTACGACTCCTCCGTCTTGACCAGCGTGCCTCCGTTGCGCTCCTCGAGCGTGTGGACGTGGATCGCCTTTAGGCCCATGGACTTCCCGGTCCAGGCGATCCGGTGAGGCGCCTGGACGTCGGCGAGCCTGGACACGATCGTCCCGGGCCCGGCCTTCCAGCGGAACTCCGCTCCCTCCTGCAGGTCTCCCTGCAGGGAGGCCGACTTGACCTGAGGGTTCCAGCTCGGCCATTGGTCGATGGCGGTGAGCACCTGCCAGACCACCTCAGGCGCGGCCGCGATCTCGATCTCGCTCGCGCCCACGACAGGGGCCTGCTCGTTTGCCTCGGTCGTCCGGCTCATGTCGGCTGAACGTTAAGCGACCGTACGTCGGCCGACCGCGGGCGCAGCTCGAGCCAGACGATGCCGGCGAGGAGCAGGCCCATGCCGACCGGGCCGGGCGGCTTGGGATGGCCGACGGCGAAAATGAGCGCGCCCAGTCCCATGAGCACGAGCGCGGGCCACGGAGCACGCTTCCTCACGGCCACGATGGCGGAGAACGCAGCGCCTAGCCACGCGAGTCCCACGGCCGCGTAGAACAGATAGCCCGTGATCGTCTCCTCGCGGAGGTCGTCGATGAGTCGCCCCGCAGCCGCCTGGTCGGCGGCCGGAAGAGCATTGGCAGTCGCGACGACCTCGCCCATGGCGAGCCCGGCGATCGCGTCGAGCGTCGTGTAGAGGATCACGTACGGAAGGATCAGCGCCCGCGTCAGAGTCGCGGCCCGGCTGTCCAGCCCGTCCACGAGGAACCAGAGCGAGAGCGCGATCCCGGCGATGAGGAAGAGCTGGGCGAAATGCAGGGCGATGAACACGCCGGTGGCCTCGCCCATCCCAGGATCCTCCATCGGATGGATGAGCCCGAGCACGATGTAGAGCAGCGGGGTTCCGAAGAGAACCGTACGGCGCAGGAGAATCCGGTTGTCGCTATGCATGTCTCTCGCTTTCGGTCGACGCCTATGTGTGCCCGCCGGAAGGTCGGTGAGGCGCGAGGGTGCGGCTCCGACGGCGCCGCACCCTCGAATTGACCTCTACTCGTACTGCAGCGCCTTGAGCACGTTCAGGCGCGATGCCCGCCTGGCGGGAAGGACGGCCGCCAGCACGCCCGCCAGGATCGCCACCAGGGCGAACACCGCGAGCGTTCCCACGGGAAGCGAGAAGCTGACGCCGTACTGCGAGAGCGCCTGGGCGACGAGCGCCGCCAGGAAGATGCCGAGCGGCAACCCGAGCGCCGCCCCGATGAGGGCGGTAATCACGCTCTCGTGGCGGATCATCTGCCTCGCCTGCCGGCGGGTCATGCCGACTGCGCGCAGCATGCCGAGCTCCCGCGTCCGCTCGAACACCGAGAGGACCAGCGTGTTCACCATCCCGAAGAGGCTCACCACGACCGAGAAGCCGAGCAGGACGTAGAGAAGCTGCAGGATGGTCGAGAAGTCCTTCGTCCGGCTCGTGACCAGGCTGGACTCCGTGTGGACCTTGGCGTCGGGGAACCCGGCGACCGCACCTTCGAGCGCGGCTGTCTCGGCGGCGCTCTCCCCACCGCTGACGTTCACGAAGGTGAAGAGGTTTCTCGGCCGGGCGAAGCTGGAGTCGAAGTTGCGTTGGCTAATGCTGACCGGGCCGAGCATCTGATCGAGCTCCGGGGGCTCGTAGATGCCCCGCACGACGACGTTCAGCATGGCTCCGTCCGCGGTCTGGATCGCGAAGCGGCTGCCGACGGAGAGATCACGGTCGTCGGCGAAGGTGTCCGTCACGATCGCGCCGTCGCCGCCGAGCCGGTCGAGTGCCCCCTCCGAGCCCGGTGCCCACGCGAAGTCGTAGAACCGGGAGATCGTCGTGGGCTCGACGCCCGTGACGTCGACCTCCTCGCCTGCCGCGAGGGCCTGGTCGAAACGCACGCTGGAGGCGAGCTCCACGCCCGGCACTGCGGCCAAGGTGTCGCCCGCATCCGCCGGCAAGGGGTCGAAGCCGTTGTCGTGCGTGAGTGCGTAGTCGGTGTCGATCTGCTTCTTGACCGCCGAGTTGGCCGAATCGCGCAGGCTCGCACCCAGCACCGCGACGACCGAGACGAGAGCCAGTCCGATCATCAGGGCGGCGGCGGTTGCGGCTGTTCGGCTGGGGTTTCGGATCGCGTTCTCGCGAGCCAGCCGTCCCGCCGAGCCGGCGATGTGACCCGCCGGCCACGCCACCACGGTGGCGAGCGGCTTGACGAGGCGCGAGCTCAGCATGGCGACGCCGATGAACAGCGCGATCACGCCGAGCCCGAGCAGGAACAGCATGTCCCGCGTTTCCAGGCCTTCCACGAACAGCCCGGCGCCGAGAGCCACGATCGACACGGCGATCGTCACGAGCGCCGCGTAAGGCACCCAGGGCGAGAGTCGTGACTTCGGCAGCGTCGATCCCTCTCGCACCGCCAGGATCGGCGGCACGCGGGTGGCCCTCACCGCGGGGATGATGCTCGCAAGCACCGTGACGAGCGTGCCGACAAGCAGGCTCACGACGATCGTCCGTGTGGCGATGACCGTCCCGGCTTGCGGCAAGTCGATCCCGAAGGCGACGAAGAGCGCGTTCATTCCTTTGGCGAGCCCGACGCCGAGGACGAGGCCGACCAAGCCGGCGACGAGGCCGACGACAAAGCCCTCGAGGATGACCGAACGGAGCACCTGGCGCCGCGAGCCCCCGAGCGTTCGCAGGGTGGCGAACTCGCGCGTGCGCTGGGCCACCGTGATCGAGAGCGTGTTGAAGATGACGAAGGCGCCCACGAAGAGCGCAACTCCGCCGAATCCGACCAGGATGTATGTGATCGAGCTGAGCTCCGAGGACGTGTTCTCCGATTCGGCTGCCGCGCGGGCATCGCCCGTCTTGACCTCCGTCTCGGGCGGCAGGAGCGGCTGCAGCTGGCTTACGAGCTCGTTCGGCGAAACACCTTCCTTGGCTGCGACCGAGATCGCGTCGAAGCGGTCGACCTTCTGGAAGAGAGCCTGCGCGGTGGGCACGTCGAAGATCGCGATCGTGGCTCCGCCGATCGAGTCGACCGAGCCGAACGCGGCCACGCCGGTGATCTCGTACTGCTTCACGGGCCCGAGCGCGGCGATGCCGATCGTGTCTCCGACGCCGTAGCCGTGGTCACCCGCCGTGTTGGCGTCGATCACGACCTGGCCGTCGCCTTTTGCCCACTTGCCGGCGGTGAGCTCGAGCGGGCTGAAGCGGAGCTCGCTCGTGTCGATTCCGACGCCGAACGTCGGCGCGCCGCCGCCGCCTCCGATCGCCTTGCCGTTCTCGTCCACGAGCTTCGCCGTGTTCGAATTTCCCTCCATGTCCGAGATCTCGCCCGCGGCCGCTTCGACACCGGGCAGTGCTCGAACCTCGTCGAGCAGATCGGCCGACACCGTCGCGCGTCCGCTGGACGAGAAGTCGACGATCTGCTTGCCGTTGATGACGGCATCCGTGCCCTCGTACGACTCGGCGAAGATGCCGTCGAAGGCCTTCTTGATCGTGTCCGTCAGCACGTAGGAGCCGCTGACCATCGCGACTCCGATGACGACGGCAAGGGCTGTGAGGAAGGTGCGGAGCTTGCGCCCCAGCAGGCCTTTGAGCGTGACGCCGATCATCGCCGGCTCACCTCTTCCATCGCCTCGAGAATGTCGTGCGCCGAAGAGGACGGAAGATCCTTGACGATCAGGCCGTCGGCGAGGAAGAGCACTCGATCGGCGATCGCGGCCGCGTGAGCGTCATGCGTGACCATCACGGTCGTCTGACCGAAGCTCGCGACCGAGTCCTGGAGCAGGTCGAGGATCTCGCCGCTCGTCGTGGAGTCGAGGTTGCCGGTCGGCTCGTCGGCGAACATGACCGTCGGCCGTGAGACGAGGGCCCGTGCGATCGCCACGCGCTGCTGCTGGCCGCCGGAGAGCTCCGAGGGCCTGTGCGAGAGTCGATCCGTGAGGCCGACCTTGCCCGTCAGCTCGTCGACCCATGCTCGGTCGGGCTTCGTGCCCGCGAGATCGAGCGGAAGGACGATGTTCTCCTTCGCAGTCAGCATCGGAAGGAGGTTGAAGAACTGGAAGATGAACCCGATGTGCTTGCGCCGGAGCTTCGTCAGCTCCGTGTCGTGGAGCTGTGTGATGTCCGCGCCCGCGATCGTGACCGCGCCCGTCGTCGGCCGGTCGAGCCCCGCGAGGATGTGCATCAGCGTCGACTTGCCGGAGCCCGACGGCCCCATCACCGCGGTCAGCCTGCCCTGCGCGACGTCCAGCGAGACGCCGCGGAGTGCGTCGACGGCGGTGTCGCCCTCGCCGAAGCGGCGGGTGACGTCCGTTGCCGTGACGACCGCGGGCGAGGCGCCCTCGCGCTGACCGTTCCGAGTGTCCTGCTGTTCCTTGACCACTGTCGTCTGCATGGCTTGGCTCCTTGTGTCTCGTGGGTCAGTTGCGGTCGAGCAACGCCTCGTCGAAGAACGCGACGATCCGCCGTTCGTACTCCTCGGGCTCCGCGGTGGCGGCACCGGTGTGTCCGCCCTTCGCGGCCCAGATCTGCTTGGGCTGGTTCGCAGCCTCGTAGAAACTCCGGCTGAGGCTCTCGCCGCCCTGGCCGGGCGTGGCGTAGATGAAGAAGACCGGGGCTGAGATCTCGGCGCTCAGGTCCTTGAGGCCGGGTGGCGGCAGGTCGCTCGCGAAGATTGCGGCCGCCCCGGTGACCAGGGCGAACACCGGGACCGCGGTCCACCGCTCGGAGCCCGTCAGGCCGACCGCCTCGCGCACGGAGCGGATGCCCGCCCCCTCGGAGACGACCGCCTTCAGATCGTCGGACTCCGCGGCCTCCTGAAGCATCACCTCGCCGCCGACGGAAAGTCCGAGCCCGCCGATGCGGTCGTCGTCGACGCCCGGCCGAGCCTCGAGATACGAGACGGCCGCCTCGACGTCCTGAGTTCCGGCCCAGCCGAGGGCGTTCGGATCGCCTTCGCTCGCGCCTTCACCGCGCCGGTCGAAGAGCAGCACGCCGTAGCCGTGCCGAGCGAGGATCCGTGCCGGTGTCTGAGGGCCCTTGCGACCGGGAAAGACGATGACGTTGGCGCCGTTCTTCGAGGGCACGTACCAGCCCTCCAGACGCAGTCCGTCGGCCGTCGTGAACGAGACATCCTCGTAGGGCGTGCCGAGCTTGGCCTCCGGGACGTAGGCACGCGCCGCGTGGGTGATGACATAGGACTCCGCGGCCGGATAGACGAGGAAGTACGTGCCGACGAGAAGGCCGAGACCGACGGCTGCGCGCCTCAGGACACGGCGAACCACGCCGCCGCCCTTCCTCGATCGCCAGAGTGTCATGAACCCGATGCCGACGAGAAGCAGGCCGGCCGGAATCACCAGCAGCCCCGTGTAGTCGTCTCCCGAAGGGCCGTTCTCGCGTGTGTAGTAGCCGGCCTCTCCGAGGCCCATCACCGCCATGAAGAGCCCGACCCAGATGGCGAGCGTCGCTCGGGCTCCGGGTCGTAGGCGCGGGTAGGCCCAGGCGGCGAGGACGAAGAACGCGGTCTGAGCAAGGCCGCCCGGGAGGTGATCGGCTGCCGACGTGCCGGGCTGGGGCTGGAGGAAGTTGTCGTCCACGACGTGGAGCGCCGCGAGGCCGAGCACGAGCCGCGCAAGACCCGACTCGGTCCGCACGAAGGCGCCGGCGCGAGAGAGAGCGGCGTGCCACCGAGCTCGCGTGCCGAGCGACTCGCCTCTCGGCGGGTGCGAGACCGTGTGCTCAGACACCCGAGGTCTCGGTCACGGGTACCGGGCGCCGCCGCCGCGCGCCGAAGTAGATGAGGGCAGCGCCCCCGATGAGGATCAGCACGCCGATGATGAGGAAGGCGATGGCGACCCAGACGAGGGAGGAGACACGGGCGCCGAACTGCGCGTCGACGGTGACGTCACGGGAGCCGTCGGCGTTCATGGCCACGGCGGACCACTCGCCCGCTTCCAGAGGCCAGGTGATCGTCTGCGTCCCCGAGCCGCTTGCTTCGGTGCTCCAGAAGTCCTGCTCCGCCGGCGGCGCCGGCTGTGCGCTGCCGTCCACCCGGCGATAGGTCACCGAGAAGGGATCAGCGTCGATGTCGGTGATCTGGTCGTATTCAGCACCGGCGAGATACCGCTCGACATCGCTTGTCCGGGCGATGCCGATGAAGACGGGCTGTGCCGAGCTCGCCTCGATGCGTGCCGTCGCGAAGCGGTCGCCGAACCAGCCGGGAACGTCGCCATCGACGTCGAGGCTCTCCGAGGCGATCGCGTACGAGCTCGACGAGAGCTCGTGCGTTGTGGTCGTGAAGTAGCCGGAGGAGTCGCGCTCGCCGAGCGCCCAGAGGCCGGCGCCGCCGCCCGCGAGAAAGGCGAGCGCGATGAGGACGACGATGCTGCCGAAGACGAGGAGAAGGATCCGCTTCACCCCGAAGGGCTCGGACGGCTGTTCGGCACGAACGGGAGCGGTGACTGTGTTCATGGACGATCCCTCCTAGGGACGCGGCGCGACCGCCGCAAGGCGGCCGCGCCTGCGTTGCGGACTTATCTGCCGGTCGGAGCCGGGACGGGAGGCACCTTGTGGATCTCGTCCGAGCCGTGGTCGAGGTGCGGAAGCCACTCGAGCCACCGGGGGAGGTACCAGTTCCAGTCCCCGAGCAGCTTCATCGTGGCCGGGAGCAGCACGGCGCGGACGATGGTCGCGTCGATGAGGATCGCCGCTGCGAGCCCGACGCCGAACTGCTTGAAGATCAGCATCGAGAGCGTGGCGAAGACCGCGAAGACACAGACCATCACGATCGCCGCGCTCGTCACCACTCCGGCCGTCGTCTTGATCCCGTGGGTGATCGCCGCCTCGGTGCTCATGCCGCGGTCGTAGGCCTCGCGGATGCGGCTGATGATGAAGACGTGGTAGTCCATCGAGAGCCCGAACAGGATCACGAACATGAAGATGGGCAGGAATGCGTCGATGCCGGCCGTGGACTCGAAGCCGAGGATGCCCTTGCCCCAGCCGTGCTGGAAGACGAGCACCATGACCCCGTACGCGGCGGCGATCGAGAGGAGGTTCAGGACGATCGCCTTGAACGCGATCACGATCGATCTGAAAGCGAAGAGCATCAGAAGGAACGCGAGCAGGAGCACGAAGCCGAACACGAACGGAGCGACGGAACCGAGCTTGTCGTTGAAGTCCTTCGACTGCGCGGTCGTCCCGGTCACTCCAACCTCGGCGTCCGGTAGCGCGCCGACGGTCGTCGGGACGATCTCGTCCCGGAGCGTCGCGAGGGCCGCCTCCGAGTCTGCGTCCGTGCCGGTGCCGTCGACGGGGATGGCGATGGTCGCAATCGTCCCGCTGTCGTTCACGTCGATCGTGATGGGCTCGTGCATCTGTCCGGTGTCGAGCGCCCGCCACTCGAGCTGGCCGATCGCTTCCTGCACGGCCGGCGCGTTGACGTCTGCCACCTTGACGACGACTCCGGCGGGGATCTCGTTCCCGGGGAACGCGTCCTGAATCCGGTTGTATGTCTGGATCGAGGGCAGGGACTGCGGGAACGCCTCGACGCCGGCCTGGACCGTACGGAGCTGCAGCGCCGGTACGGCGAGCGCCAGCAGGAAACCCGCCGAGAGGACGACGGAGATCACGGGCCTGCGCAGGACCGCTCCGACGATCTTTCCCCAGATCCGACCCTCGCCGTCATCGCGTCGGAGCCGGTTGACGAAGGGCACCCGGCCTCGGTCGACGCGATCGCCGAGCCAGGAGAGCGTGGCCGGGAGGACCGTGAGCGATCCGAGCATGGCCACCGCGACCACCAGGATCGTGCCCACGGCAAAAGCGGACATGCCCTGAACGCCGGCGAGGAACATGCCGGACATGGCGATGATGACGGTCAGTCCGGAGATGAGCACCGAGCGGCCTGAAGTGGCTGCCGCCGCCTCGAGCGCCGCCTCTTCGCTGCGCCCGGCGGCACGCTCCTCGCGTTCGCGCTTCAAATAGAACATCGAGTAGTCGACGCCCACCGCGAGCCCGATCAGGAGGATCAGCTCGTAGGTCACCTCGTCGATCGGGATCAGGGAGCTCGGCAGCGCGACCAGTCCGAACGTGGCGATGATCGCCGTGAGCGCGAGCAGCAGTGGAATGCCGGCCGCCACGAGCGCTCCGAAGACGACGATGAGGATGATGAGGGTCACCGGAATGGAGAGCAGCCCGGCCTTCTTGAGGTCGTCCATGAACGCACCCTCGACCTCTTTGTCCCCGCTGACGCCGAACGAGCCGATGAACACGTCGGGATTGGCCGTCTTCGCGTCGTCGACCGCCGCGATGACGGGGTCGATCTTCGTGAGGGCGTCGTCGGGATCGCCGCGGATCTCGAAGTCGATGAGCGCCGCATGCCCGGCTTGGCCGATCTGGCCGGCGTTCTCGGGATCTAGGGGCGACTTGACGTCCATGACCACGTCTACGGCGGAGACTTTGGCGATCACGTCTTCGACCGCAGCCGTGAAGGCCGGATCCTTGACGGTGAGCGTCTCGCTCTGGATGAGCACGCTCTCTCCGGCGGGTTGCACGAACTCCTCGTGGAGAAGCTTGTCCATGCGGCCCGACTCGCCCACCCCGGAGGTGGCTTGCTCGATCTTGGTGGTGCCGCTGACGATGCCGAGGCCGAAGGCGACGACGACGAAGGCGAGCCAGCCGAAGATGGCGGTCTTGCGATGCTGCGCGCTCCACCGGCCCATGCGCCCGGCAAGGTTGGTGGGGTGGCTTGACTCGTCCGGTGGCTCGACGCGATTCTCCGGAGCGTTCGGCTCGTCGGAATCGCGCTGAATGATGCGCGTCTTCATCGCTGCTCCTCTCGCAGGTGGAAACCTGCTCCAACCTCCCACTCCTGCGAGCAGCGGAGAAGGCGGGAGACTTGCCGACCAGGGGTCGGGTTTCTGGTGTCCTCGCGCGCCCCTCAGGAGCGGAGATAGAGGAGCACGGCGAGCACCCGGCGCGAGTCGACGGCGCCCGACGGGAGGCCGAGCTTGCCGAAGATGCTCGAGACGTACTTCTCGACGGCGCGCAGGGAGATGACGAGCCGGTCAGCGATGCCCTGGTTGGAGCGACCCTCGGCCATGAGCTCGAGCACCTCAAGCTCCCGGGGGGTGAGCTCGGCGAGCGGGTCGTTGCTCCGGTGCCTGGAGAGCAAGGTCGAGACGATGATCGGGTCGATCGCGGAACCGCCTTCCGCAACGCGCTGCACGGCCTCGATGAAGTCCTTGACGTCGCTGATCCGGTCCTTGAGGAGATAGCCGGCGCCGTCGGCAGAGTCGGCGAGCAGCTTCATCGCGAGGCCGACCTCGACGTACTGCGAGAGCACGAGAACGCCAACGGACGGATGGCGGGCGCGGATCTCCAGGGCGGCCTGCATCCCCTCGTCGTTGTGGGTCGGGGGAAGCCGGATGTCCACGACGACGACGTCGGGCGAGTAGCTCCGTACCTTGAGGAGCAGATCGTCGGCCGTTTCGCAGCTCCCGACCACCTCCAGACCGTTCTCGCTCAGCAGCCGCGCGAGCCCTTCTCGCAGCAGGACGCTGTCCTCGGCGATCACAGCTCGCACGGGATCTCCGCTCGCAGCCGTGTGCCGCCGCCTTCGGGGCTCCAGACCCGGAGCCGCCCTCCGAGAGCCTCCACGCGATCCGCGAGCCCTCGGAGCCCGGAGCCGAGCTCCGTGTCAGCGCCTCCGGCACCGTCGTCGACGATCTCGACGACGATCTGATCGCCCAACCGAGACACCTCGACGGTGGCCGACCTCGCGTTCGCGTGCTTCCCGACGTTGGCGAGGCTCTCGGATACGAGATAGTAGGCGGCGACCTCGAGAGGCTCGGGGAGCCGACCGTCGAGCTGCACGACGAGCTTGACCGGAACCGGTGCGCGCGCGGCGAGCTGCTCGAGCGCGATGCCCAGTCCGTGCCCGCTGACGACGGCCGGATGGAGACCCCGCGCCACGTCCCGAAGCTCCTCGAGCGAGGTCGCGATCTCGCGCCTCGCCTGGTCGAGACTCGCGCGCGCTTCCGGATTGTCCGCCAGGCTGCGTTCGAGGGAGGTCAGCTCGAGGGAGAGCGCGATGAGCCGCTGTTGCGCGCCGTCGTGCAGGTTGCGCTCGAGCCGTTGGCGCTCCTTCTGGCCCACGTCGATGATGCGGGCCCGGGACGCCCTCAGCTCGACCAGGTGCGCTCTGAGCTCGGCGTGCAGCCGACCGTTCTCGATGGCGATCCCGGCTGCTGCCGTGACCGCTGCCAGGAGCTCGGGCTCCTCGTTCAGGGCAGGGTCGTGCAGCAAGGCGGCCACCTGTGAGGATCCCTGCTCGATCAGCGTGGTCGCCCTGCCGCTCTCCGGGCCGGGCAGCTCGATCAGCCGGCCGTCGAGGTCCGCGTAGCACCCATAGTCGGGCAGCCAGTACGCGAGCGTCAGCGAAGGGTCGCTGAGCGCCCGCGCGAGGCCATCGCGCAGGTCGGCGGGCGCCGGATCCGCCTCGAGGTCGACGAAGAGCTCACCGACGGAGGAGCGGGCGAGGCGCGAGTCGAGGAAGGCGACCAGGAACGCAATCGGGGCCAGGCTGAGGGCCACCAAGGCCGCCCAGCGGATCTGCGGCACCGCGGGGCCGCCCCAGGCGGCGAAGATGAAGAGCGCCGCGATCATGATGAGGGCGAGCCCGAAGGCGTCGGCGAGAAGCGTGAGCGAGCGGCGAAGCGCCCGGCCTGTGCGCAGCCTCCGGTAGATCAGGATGCCGACCCCGGTCAGGCAGTACGCGCTGACGAGCGTGAGCTGGACGCGCGTGGCCGCCAACTCCGCGTCGGCATTCGGGGCGATCTCGAGCAGGTTGTGCGGGCCGAAGTCGCCGAACGACATGCGTACGAACTCGAGGGAGATCGCGGTTGCGTACGCAGCGGCGACGAGCCCCTGCTCGAACCGCCCGTGCAGATGGCCGCTCGGAAAAGCGAGGAACACGTGGAGGAAGATGACCGGCGGCAGGAGGTCGAGGGTCTGTCCGAGCGTGAACACGAGGTCGTTGGTCGCCCAGGAGAGACTCGAGAGGAAGTTCGCGAAGCCCGCGGCGACCATCAGCGGCCCGAATCGGCTCTCCGGCCGGTGCCACCAGGCCAGGAGGCCGCACAGGATGTACGACATCGTCACCCAGACGGAGAGCACGGCAATGACCAACGGCTCGCCCAGGTCGGAGCCGATGGCGTCATTCGTCAACGCGAGGACCATCGAACATGCGGCCGCGGCCGCGCCGACGACCGCGATGAACAGAAACGCGGCAGGCTTTTGCAGGCGAGAGCCCTCTACGTACGTTTCCTGCGCGAGCGCCGTACCCATCTTGGGCCGCTCCTCTCCCACCAAGGTCGCTGTCCGGCGAGACGGATCCCTCTCGGCGCGACGTCCGTGAACGCGCGCAAATGACGGAGGAAAGGACGCGTCTGAGTGCGAGCATACGCCTGTCCCCGGCGAATGTGAATCCCGCCACAAGCTCGAGCGTTCGACGCGCTCCTCGCCCGTTAGAGCTTCGCCGCGGTAAGAACCGCGCTCCCGCCGTCACGAACACGTTCGAGACCCCGGGAGAGAAAGGAGCCCTGTTGAGCAAGACTCACACACTTCGCCCGATTCGGGTGGGGCTGAGCCTGTCAATTGCAATCGCCGCGGCGCTGATCGCGCTCGTAGCGGCGGGAGGCCCAGCCGCCCTGGCCAACGGCGACCGTGGGCACGACGGAAAGGGATCGATCTCGAAGAAGGAGCTGGCGCTGCGCAACGACATGCGCAAGCTCTGGGAGGACCACATCACGTGGACGCGGCTGGCGATCATCAGCCTCACGACCGACGCGCCGGACACCCAGGCGACGGTCGGCAGGCTGCTGGCGAACCAGGACGACATCGGCGACGCGATCAAGCCCTTCTACGGCACCGCCGCCGGCGAGGAGCTCAGCAGGCTCCTCCGTGAGCACATCCTCATCGCGGCCGACCTGATCGCCGCCGCGAGAGCCGGCGACGCCGCCGGGGTGGCCACGCACCAGGCACGCTGGCGGGCGAACGCCGACCAGATCGCGGCCTTCCTGAACGCCGCGAATCCGCGCTCGTGGAAGCTCCGTGAGATGAAGGAGATGCTCTACGAGCACCTCGACCTGACGACGACGGAGGTCGTCGCCCGCCTGCAGGGCGACTGGGCCGCCGACGTCGCCGCCTACGACGCAATCCACCTCCAGGCGCTCGAGATGGCGGACGAGCTCTCGACTGGGATCGTCAAGCAGTTCGAGCGCCGCTTCCGGTAGGCCGCCGGTCGCGGATCGGTCCCGGAGCGCCTCGAGGGGCGCTCCGGGACTGCCTCTCCGGGTAAGAACGGCCGTCCGGAGGTCACAAACGGTCTCATGGGACACGTGCCCTTCTGCGGGCTGGCCGTCGGCACGCGTCCGGGCCTCGTGATGACTCCGCGGCCGGCGAGCGAGCGGCTCGTACGGACTGCCCTCGAACTCGTCCGCGGACGCCCTGCGGTCGTCGTCGACGTGGGGACCGGCTCCGGCGCCCTCGCGGTCGCCATCGCGCGCGGCGCACCTGACGCCCGCGT
>DAITAN010000220.1:0-4789 GCA_036824235.1 Gaiellaceae bacterium
TGGCGCGCTCGCGGGCGTGCGCGACGCGGCGGGTGTGGTGGGCATCGCCAACGTGGACGGACACGTGGACGTCTATGACGGTGAGACGTCGCCGACGGGCGAGGGAGCTGACATGCCGCTCGGCGTTGCGTTCGGGCGTGGCCCGGCGCGTTGGGTCGAGGTCTCGGGCGGCGCGTCCACCGGGCCGGGCCAGGCCGTGATCCTCGGCGCCCCGCGATCCCGAGGAGGCTGAGGACATCGCCCCGCTGCTCGCAGGCGGGCTCGCCGACCTCCTCGTCCTCTCGCCGGATGACCTCCGCTCGGGTGGGCTTGGAGTCTCCGGCCAGCACGCCGCCGAGCGCCTGGCCGAGCGCGCGGAGCGGTTTTGGATCCACCTGGACGTCGACGTCCTCGACGAGCAGGCGATGCCCGCGACCGACTACCTCATGCCCGGCGGTCTCGAGTGGGACGAGCTGGCAGAGCTGCTCGGGCCGCTCTGCGCCTCGCCGGCCGTCGCCGGGCTCAGCATCGGTTGCGTCAACCCGGAAAAGGATCCGGGCGGCCGGCTCACGCGTCGAACAAGCGACCTCGTCGCGAACGCACTCACCCCCTAACCCAAAAACCGGTCCGCGGGGCACTTCGTAGACCCGGTCGAGGAGAGTCGTTCCCGTAGCCGGGCAGGAGGGGGTTCTGCATGCAGCTCACCAGACGACTCGTGGCCGTCCTGGTCTTTGTCGCCGTGCTCGTGGCACTCGCCGTTGCAACACCCGCGGCGGCCACGGGGGACGCGGCCACCAAATGCGCGGCCTACGCCGTGCTCAAGCCGGGGAATGAGGTGCCGCCGACGGCGTCGAAGACGCTCGGCGCCGCCGCGATCCATATCAACGGCACCACGCTCAGCTTTGCGGTGACGATCGCAAACCCGCGGCGCGAGACGTTTATCGCGGGTCACATCCATGTCGGCGCCGCCGGTATCAACGGTCCTGTGGTCGTGCCGCTCTTCACGGGCCCGCCCACCGACCGGAAGCTGTTCCTGCAGGCGGCCCGGATCCAGATCAGCGCGGAAGCCGCAGCACAGATCTGTGGGGACCTCGCAGGGCACTACGTCAACTACCACACGACGACATTCCCGGGTGGGGCGCTCCGCGGCCAGCTAGTCGGAGTCTGACGGCAGCGGCGAGGGCGGGGGCTCCGGCTCCCGCCCACCGCTTTCCCTTAAGGCGTTCGTAACGGAACAACCCGAAGTTCCGCGTCGTTCTCGCTAGTGTGGGACCGCGGCCGATGTGATGGCCGCGGCAAGGCAACGAGGCCTGTGGAGCAGCGCTCCCACGGCTTTTTTTTATGCCCGAGAAGGAGGTGATCGCATGGCAAGCTGGACACTCGTGACGGTGGGCTATCTCGTGCCGGCCGTCGTCGGTGCAGGCGGCTTCAAGCACGCGGGCGAGCTGATGGCACGGTGGGGCCGCGCCTCCGCCGACGTGTGCTGAACTCCAGGACTTGAGGGCCCGAGGCGCGTCGCCGCCTCTGGCCCCGTCCTGCCCTTCGTAGACTCGCGGCGATGACGTTCCCCTGGCCCGACTCGCCGCCCACCGAAGCGCAGCGCGCGGCATTCGCCGATGCGGTCGTCCGGCCGTACTGGCTCGACGCGCTCCCGCAGCGGGACCCCTTGCCGCCGCTCGATGGACCTGCGGAGGCCGACCTCTGCATCGTCGGCGCCGGGTTCACGGGGCTGTGGGCCGCTCTGCACGCGAAGGCCGACGACCCCAATCGCGACGTCGTCGTGCTCGAGGCGGACACGGTCGGCTTCGGCGCGAGCGGGCGCAACGGCGGCTTCGCGCTCGGGTCGCTGACCCACGGGATCGAGAACGGCCTCGCGCGCTTCGAGGACGAGATCGACGAGCTCGAGCGGCTCGGCCGCGAGAACTTCGCGGGCTTCCTGGCCGACCTCGAGCGCCTCGGCATCGACTGCGACGTCGAGCTGACCGGCGACATCGGCGTCGCGCTCGAGCCGCACGAGCTGGCCTGGATCCCGGAGGCGGCCGAGCTCTACGAGCGCTTCGGCCACGAGTACGAGGTCTTCGACCAGGACGGCATCCGCGCGGAGGTCTCGTCGCCGACGTACCTCGGCGGCTTCTGGGCCAAGACCGACGCGGCCGTCCTCGACCCAGGGAAGCTTTGCGCCGGCCTCGCCCAGGCCGCGCTCGCCGCCGGCGTCCGCATCCACGAGCGCACGGGCGCGACGAAGATCGCCGACGCCGGCGCGGGCGTGCGCGTGCTAACGCCAACGGGTCACGTCCGTGCGCGCCGCGTCCTCCTGGCCACGAGCGCGTACCCGCCGCTCCTGCGGGCGATCCGCCGCTACGTCGCACCGGTCTACGACTACGCGCTGATGACGGAGCCGCTCTCGCCGGCTCAACGCGACGCTATCGGATGGAAGCGCCGCCAGGGCCTCAGCGACATGGCCAACCAGTTCCACTACTACCGGCTCACGAAGGACGAGCGGATCCTCTTCGGCGGCTACGACGCGGTGTACCGCTACGGCGGGCCGGTGCGGGCTGACCTGGACGACGACGCGCAGGCCTTCGGGATGCTCTCGCAGCACTTCTTCACGACCTTTCCGCAGCTCGAGGGCCTCCGCTTCACACACCGCTGGGGCGGCGCGATCGACACCTGCAGCCGGTTCGCGGTCTTCTTCGGGACGGCCCACGGCGGCCGCGTCGCCTACGCGGTCGGCTACACGGGGCTCGGCGTGGTCTCGACGCGCTTCGGCGCGCGCGTCGGGCTCGACCTGCTCGACGGGCGGGAGACGGAGGCGACTCGGCTGCGCTACGTCCGCTCGAAGCCCGTTCCGTTCCCGCCGGAGCCGATGCGCTCGGGGGTGATCCAGCTCACGCGCAACCGCCTGGACGCTGCCGACCGAAACGCTGGGCGCCGCGGCCTCTGGCTGCGGACGCTCGACCGCCTGGGTGTGGGGTTCGACAGCTAGCGAAGGATTTCCGTCGCGGCGACGTCAGAAGAGTGTTACGTTCGTCACGAGGGAAGGAGTTGGCGCTGACCAGGATAGGTGCGGCGATTGCGCTGGCGGCGCTCGCTCTCGCCACCGCGTGCAGCGGGGACGATGAGGTGCGTTCGGAGCCGGGAGTCTCGACGCAGGGCCCGAACGAATCCGTGCCGGTGACGACGACGGCCCCCGGGCCGGTTCCGACCTTGGAGGAACTGACGGACCCGGTTGCGGCGACGCGAAGGGCAATCCTCGACGCAGCGGGCGCTCGTGACTACGACGCGCTGGAGGCCGTGATCGATCCCGCCGTCTTCCTCTCGGACGCCGGCTTTGGCGTCGACCCTGTGCCGTACTGGCGCGGCCTGGGCGCGGTGCCGCTCGAGACCATGGAAGCCCTGCTCAACATGTCCAGCACGGTTGAGGACACGAACGAGGGCACCCTGTACCAGTGGCCGCGTTTCACCGAGGAGTCCTCGCCAGAGGACATGACCCCAAAGGAACGGCAGGCCCTGGTCGCGCTGCTCGGCGAGGACGGCCTGAGGAACAGCTTCCAGGAGGAGACGGGCTACATCGCCCCGCGTCTCGGGATCCTCGCCGACGGAACCTGGTGGTTCCTGGTTCTGGAAGCCGCTCCCTGAGCGGGCGGCATCCCTCCGGAGGATGCGTTAGGTTGCGGGCCGCGTGAGCCTCTACGACTGGCTTCTGTTCCTGCATATCGCCACCGCGTTCGCGCTCGTCTCGGCGCTCGTTCTCTTCACGTACCTGATCCTGGGCGGGCGAAGCCTGGACGTCCCGAGCGACGTCGTGCGCATGTTCAGGATCTCGAGGGTCGGCGACGCGCTCATGGGCATCGGGTCGATCGGCGTGCTCGTCTTCGGGATCTGGCTCGCGATCGAGGTCGACGAATACGAGCTCTGGGACGGCTGGATCATCGCCGCCCTCATCCTCTGGCTCGGGTTCGGCGCCGTCGGCTCGCGGATCGGGAAGATCTACTACGCGGCGCGCGACCGAGCGAAGGCGCTCGTTGCCGAGGGCCGCGACGAGCCGAATCCCGAGCTGAACGCGATGCTGCGCTCGCAGACGGGGCTGATGCTCCACATCCTCACTGTCGCGCTCGCGCTCCTGCTCCTCATCGACATGATCTACAAGCCGGGAGCATGACCGTGCTCGCCGCGATCCGCCCCGACAGCTGGAACTTCCCGCTCCTGCTCCACGTCTTCGGCGCAATGATCCTCGTGGGTGGCTTGATCACCGCGTTCTCCGCCCTGGTCGTCGGTTGGAGGCGCACGAGCCCCGCCGACGCACTCGGGTTCGGGCGCCTTGGCTTCCGGGCCCTGCTCTACGCCGCTCTCCCAGGCTGGTTCCTCATGCGCTTCGCCGGCGAGTGGATCGCCTCGCGCGAAGGCTGGGGCGACGTCGACGAGGAGCCTGCGTGGCTCGGCGTCGGCTACATCACGGGTGAGGCCGGCGGCCTGCTCCTCCTCATCTCGCTCATCCTGGCCGGCCTCGGTGTACGGAGCCTGCGGAAGAGCGGCGCAAGTTCGAGCACGCTGATCCGCGTGTCCACGGTCCTCGTGGGCATCGTGCTCGTCGCGTACCTCGTCGCCATGTGGGCGATGTCCGCCAAGCCGGACTAGACGCCCGAGCCCGCACCGACCCCTGGCGCGGACCCGGGCCAGGTAGTCCAGTTCCCCTCACGCCGGTCCTCTAACACGGGAACTAGACTCGCTCCGTGACGGGCCGCCGGACGATCGACGACGTGCTCGCGGAGGCCCGGGAGGGCCTTCGCCGTCTCACGCCGCAGGAGAC
>DAITAN010000221.1:0-4784 GCA_036824235.1 Gaiellaceae bacterium
GCTTCGCGGGCGCGGCGCGCGCCCGCCGCGAACGAGCGCTTGATCTCCTCGAGGTCGGCTCTGGTCGCGCGCTCGGCCTCGAAGCCGTGCAGCGGGTCGGGCTTGCTGGTCGAGGAGAGCCCTTTGCCGTACGTGAGCGTGGGGATGTCGCGCTGGCGCCCGGCGTGCGCGAGCTGAAGGACGTACCTGCAGTCGTGCTCGTGCACGCGCTCGCCGAGCTCCCGCCAGAACGGGATGCGCTCGTCGCTCTCGATGCCCGCGAAGCTGGGCACGATCTTGCCGCGCTCGTCGACGGCGGTCCAGGCGGAGAGGATCGCGCCGACGCCCCCGCGGGCGAACTTCAGCTCCCAGTTGATGCGCGTCTGCGAGCCGGCCCCGTCGTAGTCGTCGAAGCGACCGGAGATGTTCGAGCGCAGGATCCGGTTCTTGATCTCCAGGTTGCGGAAGCGCAGCGGCTGGAAGATCGCCTCGGCGCTCATGCGGGCTGCTCCACCTGGTCGTAGACCGAGAGCGCCTCGCGGATCATGTCCTCGTGGGAGTCGAAGCGGGCCTCCTCGTAGCACGCCAGCGGGTGCTCGATGAACGAGAAGAGGCACTTGTTGCAGTACGTGCACGGCCTAGGCGCACGGTCGAGGCCGCGCTCGAAGTGGCGCACGAGGTCGGGGTTGGCCACGAGCGGCCGGGCGATCGTGACGCCGTCGCAGTCGCCGCGCTCGATGGCCGCGCCGATCACCGAGGCGGTCTGGAACCCGCCCGTGACGACGACCGGGACCGTGACCGCCTGCTTGACCGCGCGCGAGTCGGCGAGGTTGATCCCCTCGACCTCGCTGTCGCGGTGCGGGCGGGTCCACCACCAGCCGAAGGCCTTCGCCAGTGGAGGCGTGCGGAACATGAGGTAGTTGCGGAAGGTGTTCTTGCCGCTCGAGAGGAGGACGTCGTAGGTCTTCACGACCTGCGAGGCCGGGAACTCACCGGCCGGGTTGCGCGGGTGCGGGAAGCCGCCGCCCGCCGAGATGTGGAGGTAGTCGACCCCCGCCTCCTGGAGCCACCGGCACATCTGCAGCGACTCCTCGATCGTGTTCCCCCTCGGCAACCAGGGGAGCAGCTCGTTCAGGCGCTCCTGGACCGAGATCTTGTAGCCGACGCAGAAGTCCGGCCCGACCGCCTCGCGGATCGCCCGCACGACCTCGAGCCCGAAGCGCGCGCGGTTGGCAAGCGGCCCGCCGTAGGCGTCCGTGCGGTCGTTGATTCCCGAGGAGAGGAACTGCGTCGGGAGCATCCCGTTGGCGCCCGCGACCTCGATGCCGTCGAGCCCGGCCTCCTTCGCGCGCCGCGCCGCTGCGGCGAAGTCCTCCACGACGGCGCGGATCTCCTCCACCGTCATCGCCTTCGCCGGGAAGCCGTTCAGCGGCTCCGGCTTGCTCGAGGAGGATTGCGCCTTCTCCCACTGGAGGTACGGCAGGATCCGCTCCCGCCCCGCGTGGACGATCTGGAGGATGTAGGGGCAGCCGGCCTGGCGAACCTTCTCGCCCAGGTTGCGCCAGAACGGGATCGACTCGTCGGAGTCGATGTGCGCGTACCCGGGGACGATGCTCCCGTGCGCGTGGATGGGCGCGTTCGAGGAGATGATGGCCCCGACGCCGCCCCGGGCGAACTTGAGGTCCCAGTTGACGCGCACCTGCGTGCCGGAGCCGTCGTAGTTGTCGAAGCGGCCGGCGACGCTGGAGCGCAGGACGCGGTTCTTGACGGTCAGCGGCCCGAGCGCCAGGGGCTCGAAGATGGCGCTTGCCGTCATTTCACTTCGGACGGAAGAGGCGCGCCCTCGTAGACCGACATGATGTGCCGGATCATCTCGTCGCGAGAGCCGTAGCGGCTCTCCTCGTAGCAGCCGAGCGGGTTCTCGACGAAGTTGATCAGGCACTTGTTGCAGTACGTGCACGGCTGCGGCGCCCGGTCGTGGCCCGCCTGGAAGAGGTTCGGAAGGTCGGGGTTGGCGATCAGCGTGCGCCCCATCGTGACGCCGTCGATCGAGCCGTCCTCGATCGCCCGCGCGATCACCGAAGCCGTCTGGAAGCCGCCCGCGCAGAGCACAGGCACGTCCACCTCGCGCTTGACCGCCCGCGCGAGGTCGAGGTTGATGCCCTCCACTCCGAGCTTACGCACCCGCCGCTCCCAGGCCCACGCGAAGGCCTTGTTGATGGGCGGCGTGCGGAACATGAGGTAGTTCCGGAACGTGTTCTTGCCGCTGGAGAGCATCGTGTCGTACGAGCGGATGACATCGGCGATCGGGAAGACGCCGGCGGGGTTCCGCGGGTGCGGGAACAGGTAGCCGGACGAGATGTGGAGCCCGTCGACCCCGGCTTCGACGAGCCACTTGCACACCTGGATCGACTCTTCGAGCGTCGTGCCCTCCTTCGCCCAGGGGAAGAGGGCCTTGCCGTCGTCGATCGCGCTGATCTTGAACTGGAGGTGGAAGTCGTCGCCGATCTGCTCGCGCATCGCGCGCACGATCTCGATCGCGACCCGCGCGCGGTTCTCGAGCGAACCGCCGTACTCGTCGGTCCGGTCGTTGATCGCCGAGGACAGGAACTGGGTGATGAAGTAGCCGTTGCACCCGTGGATCTCGATCCCGTCGAGCTCGGCCTCGCGCGCGCGCCGCGCAGCCTGGGCGAACGAGTCCACGACCTCGGCGATCTGCTCGCGCGTAGCGCGCTCGCACCGGAAGCCGTGCACGGGATCCGCCTTGTCCGTCGACGAGAGGCCCGTCTCGTACTGGACGCTGGGAATGTCGCGCTGGCGCCCCGAGTACGCGAGCTGGACGATGTACTTCGCGCCTGCGTCGCGCACGCGCTTGCCGAGCTCCTTCCAGAACGGGACCTTATCGTCGGAGTCGAGGTGCGCGTAGTTCGGGACGATGAGCCCGCGCGGGTGGACGGGTGTGTTCGAGGAGATGACCGCGCCGATGCCGCCGCGCGCGAACTTGACGTCCCAGTCGATCCGGGTCTCCGTGCCGGAGCCGTCGTAGTTGTCGAACCGGCCCGAGATGCTCGAGCGGAAGAGGCGGTTCTTGACCTCGAGGCTCCTGAACTTGAGCGGCTCGAAGATCGGCCGCGCGGCGGCCGGAGTCTCAGGGGTCTTGTCGTTGGTCTTGCGAGAAGCGCTGGACGGCATGCTGGGTCACCTCTCGAACAGGAGCAGCCACGCTACGACTCCTGTCCCGTGCCGTCAAGAAACGCGCTCCTTGACACAAGAAAATGCCCTAGCTAGCGTCGAGGCGCCGCCAGTGGAGATTGTTGCCCTAACCAGCTTCCTCGCCCCGTTCCTGCCCTATGTCGTGCAGGCGGGTCAGAAGGTCGCGGGCAAGGCCGCCGACGTGATCGGCGACGAGGCCGCGAACTACGCCGAGAAGCTGTGGGAGCGGCTCCGGCCCGGCGTCGAGAGCAAGCCCGCCGCGCAGGAAGCAGTCGAGGAGGTCGCCGCGCACCCGGAGGACGAGGATGCGCTCGGAGCGCTCCGCATCCAGCTCCGCAAGCTGCTGGAGGAGGACCAGGATCTCGCCGCCGACCTGACGAAGATCTGGCAGGAAGCGCAGGCGGCGAACGTCGTCACGGCCTCCGGCGAGCGCTCGGTTGCGGTCGGAGGCGATGTCTCCGGCTCGACGATCATCACGGGAGACCAGGTCCAGACGGATCGGCCCTGATGGCCGCGACGGGCGCGCGGAGCGTCGCCGTCACCGGCGACATCCGAAACAGCGTCATCGTCACCGGCGACAACGTCAATCTTCAGGTCCAGCTCGACGGAGTGGACGGCGCGCTGCTGCACCGGCTCGCCGCCGGGGCGGTGGCGGAGCCGGTCGCGCTTCCCCCGCCGCTCGAGAGTAGGCCGCGACGCTACCCCGATCACGTCGACCGGGAGAGCGAGGCGGGCGCTGTCCTCATGGGCGCGCAGGACGGCGGTGTGATCAACGTCTACGGCGAGGCGGGGATCGGCAAGTCGCATCTGCTTTCGCACGTCGCTCACAGCCGGGCGGGCGGGGTGCTGCCGGACGGAATCGTCTACGTGGACGCCGAGGCCGCGCCGCTCGACGACGTCCTCCAGGCGCTCTTCCAGGAGTTCTACGACTGCGGCGAGCCGGCGGTTCGCCCGTCCCGCAGCCGGCTGCGGCGGGCGCTGAGTGACCGGCGCGCGCTCGTCGTCGTCGACGCGCTCGCACTCGAACGTGACGATGCGCAGGCCTTGCTCTCGGCGGCTCCAGGCTGCGCGTTCGTCGTCGCTTCGACCACGCGGAGCTTGTGGGACGGCGGCGCGATGCAGCTCGAGGGCCTCGAGCTCGAGTTCGCGCTGGCGATCGTCGAGCAGGAGGTCCGGCGCGCGCTCACGCCCGACGAGCGCGTCGAAGCCGAAGCGCTGTGCAACGCGCTCGGAGGGCATCCGTGGCGAATCCGCGAGGCGGTGTCCCGCGCCCGCGACGAGGGGAGGTCGCTCGCCGAAGCAGCGCGCTCGCTCGATCCCACGGCGACCCTCGCTTCGCTGACGAGCGGCGAGGAGAGCGTCCTCGCGGGCCTCGCAGCGGTCGGCGGCGGGCCGGTCGGCCTCGAGCACCTGCGGGAGCTGACCGCGGTCGAGGACGTGGACGGCGTCCTCTCGGGCCTCGAGAGCCGGCATCTGGTCCAGTCGCACAGCCCGCGCTACAGCCTCCAGGGGCCGCTGGCGGAGGAGATCGCGCGCCGCACCGACCTCGAGCCGCTCCGCGCGCGTGCCCTCGAGCACTTCGTCGACTGGGC
>DAITAN010000222.1:0-4782 GCA_036824235.1 Gaiellaceae bacterium
GGGCTCGTCGACCCGCATGAGCCCGTTCTGCATGCCGACGACGAAGCGTTCCTGCGAGGCCGCGGCGCCTTCGAGACCATCCGCGTCTATTCCGGCCGCCCGTTCCGGCTCGACGACCATCTCGATCGTCTGGCCGCGTCGTCGGAGCGCCTCGACCTGCCGAAGGTCAACACGGGCACGTTCCGCGAGCTCGCCGAGCAGGCGATCGCCGCCGCGGGCGAGGACGACGTCGTCCTGCGCCTCTACCTGACTCCCGGACGTGAGGGGGAGGGGCGCCCGACGGCCCTGGCAATGGTCTCGACGATCCCGGCAGTGCTCGAGGAGCGGCGGGCGACGGGGATGCGGATGATCACCGTGCCGCTCGGCCTCGACCCGAACCTCCGCGCGGAAGCCCCCTGGCTCCTCGGCGGCGTGAAGTCCACGAGCTATGCCGTCAACATGGCCGCCGAGGCGGAGGCCCGGCGGCGCGGAGCCGACGACGCGGTGTTCCTCGCCGCAGGTCGCATCGTCCTCGAAGGACCGGTCACGAACATGTGGTGGCGGCGAGGGCAGGAGCTCTTCACGCCCTCGCTAGACCTCGGGATCCTGGCCGGCGTGACGCGCTCGACGCTCCTCGACCAGGCGGCCGAGCTCGGCTACGACGTGCGCGAGGGTGCATACCCCGTCGACGAGCTTGCCGCCGCGGAGGAGGCGTTCACGTCCTCGTCCGTCCGCGAGGTCATGCCGGTGATCGAGCTGGACGGGGCACCGATCGGAGCCGGGACGCCGGGGCCTGCCGCGAGCGAGCTCCAGGCGGCCCTCCGCCGTGCGGCGGTCGCGTGAGCGCGGAGCTCCACACCGCCGCCGAGCGACCCGACCTGTGGGAGCGGGCCTACGACCAGATCGCCGACGTCTGGCCGAAATACAACGAGCAGGGTGACGTCCTCGGAGCGCACTGGTGGAGGCTCGACCAGGACTTCGCCGACTTTCAGCTCGTCCTCTACGACGAGAAGGCCGACGTCGCGCTCGCCCACGGCCATTCGATCCCATGTAGTTGGGACGGGACCGTCGAAGGGCTCTGGGACGGCATCGACGACATGATGGCGAGCGCTGTCGGCCTTTTCGACGAGAGCGACAAGCCGAACACGCTCTCCGCCCTCGCGATCGAGATCCCGCCGCGACACCAGGGCGGCGGGCTCGCGCGGACGATGATCGGCGGCATGCGCGACATCGCCGCCGCGCGCGGCTTCGGCAGCCTGATCGCACCGCTGCGACCCACGTGGAAGGTGCGCTATCCGGTCACGCCGATCGAGCGCTACGCGGCCTGGACACGGGAAGACGGGATGCCCTTCGACCCGTGGATCCGCCTCCACGTGCGCCTCGGCGCCGAGATCATGAAGCCGGTCCCGCGCTCTCTGCACATCACGGGAACAGTGGCCGAGTGGGAGGAATGGGTCGACCTTCCTTTTCCGGAGAGCGGGACGTACGTGTTTCCCAACGGACTGGCCCCGCTCGACGTCGACCGCGAGTCCGATCGCTGCGAGTACTGGGAGCCGAACGTCTGGGTTCGGCACCGCATAGGCTGAGCGCGTGCGCGTTCTTTCGATCATCCACCAGCCCGACGCGGCCAGCGGCGTCTTCGGTGAGGCCGTGCGCGAGCGCGGTCACGAGCTCGACGAGTGGGACATCTCGCGCTCCTCGGATCCACCCGCCCCCATCGAGCTCTACGGTGCGGTGCTCGTCTTCGGCGGCGCGATGCACGCCGACCAGGAGGAACGGCACGGGTGGCTCCGCGAGGAGAACGCGCTCCTCCAGCGCCTGCACGCGGACGGCGTGCCCACCTTCGGCGTCTGCCTCGGCGGCCAGCTTGTCGCGAAGGCCCTGGGCGCAGCGGTACGTCGGATGCCGAGCTCGGAGATCGGCTGGTTCGACGTCGAGCTAACGCCCGAGGCTGCCAACGACCCGGTGTTCGGTGGTCTGGCCGACCCCTTCAAGGCATTTCAGTGGCACAGCTACCACTTCGAGCTCCCCGAAGGGGGAATCGCGCTCGCCCGCAACGACCGGTGCCTGCAGGGCTTCAGGGCAGGGTCGGCCTGGGGCATCCAGTTCCATCCGGAAATCACGCCGGAGGACCTGGCGGAGTGGCTGCGCACCGCGGACCCGAAGGAAGACGGACCGATCGACGTCGAGGCCCTCCGCGCCGAAAGCGAGGAGCACATCGCGGGCTGGAACGCGTTCGGGCGGGACTTGTGCGGGCGATTCCTCGCGGTCGCGGAAGATGCGGGCGTTACACGTCCCGACGCGACCACTCGTGCCACGAGCCCACGTAGTTGACGGCGTCTACGTCCGCCGAGCGCAGAAGCACCGCGGCGATCTCGGACCTCTGGCCCGAGTGGCAGTAGGTCACGACTCGGCGCCCCGCGGCGATCCCGAGTGACTCGAGCAGCCCGGTGAGCCCCTCGCCGGCCGCGTAGATGTCGTTGAGGTCGAGATGGATCGCGCCAGGGATGTGCCCCTGGTAGGGATCGCACGGATAGCCCGCCTCGCCCGAGTACTCCTCGTGCGAGCGCACGTCGAGCAGGGCGACCTCGTCGCTCTCGAGCAGGGCCGCCAGCTCGTCGCCGGTCAAGGCGCGGCCTCCAGCAGGAAGTCGCGTATCTGCGCAGTGACGTCATCCGCCCGCTCGAGCGGCGCGAGGTGCCCCGCACCGGCAATGCGCGAAAAACGCGCATCGGGCAGGGCGGCGACCATCGCCTCGGCGTCGGCGGGAGGAGTCAGACGATCCTCCTCACCGACGAGGACGAGAGCGGGCACGTCGATCGTCGGCAGCGTCGGGCGCGAGTCGGGGCGGTCGCGCAGCGTCTCGAGCGCCGTGACCAGCTCGGTCAGAGGCTGCTCGAACGTGATCTCGCGCGCGCGCTCCACGACAGCCGGGTCGGCGCCCTCGGAGAAGATCTTCGGGGCCAGACCTTCCCAGAACGCCTCTGTACCGGCCTCGCCGAGCACACGGATGGAGTCGTCCCGGGCGAGCCGCTGCTCGGGCGAGTCGGGCGTCGCCCGCGTGTCCGCGAGCACGAGCGCCGGGATCCGGTCGGGCGCCTGCCGCCAGAGCTCGAAGGCGAGATAGCCACCCATCGAGCATCCCACCGGGACGAACGACCCCTCGACCAGGCCGAGCACCCGCTGCGCCCAGGCCTCGAAGCCGAGCTCTGGCTCGTCCCCGGGGAGATCCGGCGCGACGACCGGGTAGCCGGCCTTGCCCAGCACGGCTGCAAGGTCGTCCCACATGCGCGCGTCGAGCGGGAACGCGTGCAGGAGGAGGGCGGTCGGGCGGCTCACAAGCCGTGCGATGCTATCGAGCCGGATGGCCGCGCCGTTCTCCTTTCACCGTGCGCCCGCGGTCGCCGCCCAGGCGATGGTGGCGACCAGTCAGCCGCTGGCGACCCGCGCCGGCCTGCGGGCGCTCGAACGGGGCGGCAACGCAATCGACGCGGCGCTGGCCGCCGCAGCGGTCCTGTGCGTAACCGAGCCGATGTCGACCGGAGTCGGCGGCGACCTCTTCGCGCAGGTCTGGGACGGCCAGCAGCTGCACGGGCTCGACGCCGCCGGGCCGGCTCCGCTTCGGGCGGATCCCGAGAGCCCGATCGAGGAGACCGGCCCCCGGTCGGTCACGGTTCCCGGAGCGGTCGCGGGCTGGGCCGCGCTCGCCGAACGCTTCGGCCGGCTCGGGCTCGATGCCGTCCTCGCGGACGCGATCTCGGCGGCAGAGGAGGGCTTCGCCGTCGCAACGAAGACGGCAGGCGCGTGGTTTCGATCGCACGCCGCGCAGGTGCTCGGCACTCCGCCCAGAGTCGGTACACGCGTCCGCCTGCCCGAGCTCGGCGCGACGTTGCGCCGGATCGCCGCGGAGGGCCCGGACGCGATCTACGGCGGCAGCATCGCCGAGGCGATCGCGTCCTGGACATGGCTAGACGCCGAGGATCTCGCCGGCTATCGCCCGCGTTGGGTGGACCCGCTCAGGCTCGACTACAGGGGCCTCACGGTCTGCGAGCTGCCGCCTCCCACGCAGGGGGTCGCCGCGCTTGAGGGCCTCGGGCTTCTGGCGCTCGGTGATTCGAGCGTCGCCGAGCAGGTGGAATGCGTCCGCCTGGCGCTCGAGGACGCGTTTGCGCAGGTGCGAGACGGGGCCGACGTCACCGGCCTACTCGACCCGAACTTCCTGGCACGCCGGCGGCGCGACGGATCCTTCGACGTGGCCGAACCGCGCGGCGGCACCGTCTATCTGTGCGCCGTCGACGGTGACCGAATGGCCGTGTCCCTCATTCAGAGCCTCTACGACAGCTTCGGCTCGGGCATCGTCGCGCCCGGCACCGGCATCGTGCTCCAAAATCGGGGAGCGTGCTTCGCGGTCTCCGGCCACGTCGAGCCGGGCAGGCGCCCCTACCACACGATCATCCCCGGGATGCTCCTGCGCGACGGGCAGCTGCTCGGGCCCTTCGGCGTCATGGGCGGCTTCCTCCAGGCGCAAGCTCACGTCCAGCTCGCCGTGCCGCTCGCCTGGGGTATGGACCCCCAGGCTGCCCTCGACCGGCCCCGCTTCCGAATCGACGGCGACCTCGTCCTCCTCGAGGGAGGGCTCTGGGACAGTGCGCGCGACATCGAGGCGCTCGGGCTGCGCGTCGCGGCCGAGCGCGACTCGGCGTCCTTCGGCGGAGGCCAGGCGATCCGCGTGAAGGGCGACGTCCTGCTCGGCGGCTCGGACAGCCGTAAGGATGGGTACGCGGCCGGCTACTAGCACTCGAC
>DAITAN010000223.1:0-4739 GCA_036824235.1 Gaiellaceae bacterium
TCGACGGCTGTGACGCTGTTCGCGGCCAGCCCGTAGCGGCGCGCGAGCCAGCCGAGGCCGCCGCCGAGGGTGTAGCCGACGACGCCGACGTCCGGAGAGGAGCCGGCGAGGCCCGCGAGACCGTGCTCGGCCGCGGCGAGGGAGACCTCCTCCCACAGCACGCCGGCCTCGGCGCGCGCGGTCCGGGTCTCGGGGTCGATCTCGAGCCCGCGCATGCGGCACGTGCGGATGAGAATCGTGTTGTCGAATGACTGCAGGGTGCCGGCGAAGTGGCCGGTGCCCTGAGTCGTCACGCGCATGCCGCGCCGTCGGGCGTACTCGACCACGGCGACGACGTCGTCGGGGGACTCGGCGAAGACGACCGCGGCGGGCCGCTGGTCGGCGGACAGGTTCCACGCCTGGCGGGCGGCGTCCCAGTCGGGTTCGCCAGGGAGGACGACCTCACCATCGAGCAGGTCGCGGAGAACGCCGACGCCGGCTGTCTCCTCTGCGGTCGTGATCGTGGTGCGGGTCATCGAATCCTCCGTCGTCGTGGGAAGCGTCGTAGGCAGGGCCTCACTGTCCCACCGGCCGAGACGGGCGAAAATGCGGTCAACCAGCGTCTGGCGGTGCGGTTATCCCCACGGGGCCGAACGCGACCGGAGAGCCTGATACCGTCGCCGCGTGGCGACCGAGGAAGAACGCGTCATCTGGACAGGCCGGCCCTCCTGGAAGGGCCGGATGGCGATCGTGATACCGGGCGCGCTGGTCGCCATCGTCGTCCTCGTCGTCGGGCTGTGGGCGGGCCTCTCCGCCGGCACGGCGGCGATCGTAACCGTCGTCGTCGCGCTCGTGACCGTCGTCTGGGCGCTGCTGGAGACGATCCGCTGGAAGTACACGATCACGAACCGGCGCGTCTTCGTCAGGCACGGGCTCGTCTCGGTGCAGGAACAGACGGCGCGCCTCGAGCGCGTGCAGGACGTGACCCTGCGCCAGTCGCTGTTCGACCGAATGTTCGGCGTCGGCAGGCTCGATATCGACACGGCGGGCTCCGAAGGCGGCGCGCTCGAGTTCAAGGCTCTCACGGAGCCGACAGAGGTGCGCGAGATTCTGGACGCCGCAGTCCGGCAAGAGCAGCAGCACGAGGTGTAGGTGAGTCACCCGAACGGGTGATCCGGACCTCCGCACCCTGAGTCATAGTCAGATCCGATGGGGTCTCGTTTCCTTCGGCCGTCGGTGGTTGTGCTCGCCGGCGCCCTGATTGCGGCTGCGCCCGGCGCCGGCGCCGACAAGGGCGCCGTCGCCACCAACGCACCGCTGCAGCGCACCGGCGGCCTCTCCGGCCAGAAGTTCGTCCCCGGCGAGCTGATCGTCCAGTTCCGCAGCGGCGCTTCGACCGCCGCACGGAGCAGCGCGCTTCGGACGCGCGGTGCGCGCCTCGTGGAGGGGCTCGGCCAGAAGGGCCTCGGACTCGTCAAGCTGCCCGAGGGCGCCTCGGTCACCGGGGCCGCTCAGGCGCTCGAGGACGACCCCACCGTCGAGTTCGCCGAGCCGAACTACATCTCGCACCTGACTGCGACGGTGCCGAACGACCCGCGCTTCGCTGACCTCTGGGGCCTCAATCAGACCGCCGACCACGACATCGACGCGCCCGAGGCCTGGGACCTGAACACGGGGAGCGGCAACGTGCTCGTCGCCGTGATCGACAGCGGCGTCTCCTACACACACCCCGACCTCGCGCCGAACATCTGGATCAACGACGATCCGGCCGGCGGCGGCGACCAGGACGGGAACGGCAAGATCGACGACACGCGCGGCTGGGACTTCGTCCAGGAGGACAACGCACCGCTCGACTACAACGGCCACGGGACGCATGTCGCGGGCACGATCGGTGCCCAGGGCAACAACTCCGCCGGCATCACCGGCGTCAACTGGGACGTCACGATCATGCCGCTGCGCGCCGCCGACGCCAACGGCGGCCTCACGGACGCCGACATCGCTCAGGCGATCACCTACGCCTGCGCGAACGGCGCCGACGTTGTCAACGGCAGCTTCGGCGGGGCCTTCCCGAACACGGCCGTCTCCAACGCGATCACGGCGCCCGCGTGCGCGAACACCCTCTTCGTCTTCGCCGCCGGGAACGACGGGATCGTCCTCGAGATCAACGACGACGACCACAACTCGTTCCCGTGCGAGTACCACCGCTCTCCCGCTGCTGGCGGCGTCAGCGCGACGAACATCCTCTGCGTCGCCGCCTCACAGGAGAACGGCACGCTCGCGACCTTCTCGAACCGCGGCGACACGGCCGTCCACCTGGCCGCGCCCGGCACCGACATCTGGAGCGCGCAGCAGGTCTACTCGACACTTCCCGGCTGGCCCGAAGGCTTCGAGGGCACGACGGCCGCGTTCAACAACCGCTGGAACGGCCGGCTGATCACCTCGGGCTCCAAGCTCTGGAACCGCAAGTCCGGCATCAAGAAGTCGGGCACGTTCAGCCTCTCCGACTCGCCGACCGGGAACTACAACAACAACACGCAGACATCGATCCGCCGGATGACCAAGTTCAGCCTCGCGGGCCGGCGCGGCTGCCGCCTCTTCTACGACATGCGCCTCGCCACCGAGCCCGGCTTCGACGGCTTCCAGATCAATGCGGGGCTCACCACGTTCGCCTCCAGCGCGATGGACGGATGGTCGGGCTCGACGGGCGGCGTGTTCGTCACCGAGTCGAGCGACTTCTCGTCCCTCGACAACCGCGCGGGCATCACGCTCCGGTTCTGGCTCTTCAGCGACCCGGTGGACACGTTCGACGGCGTCTACCTCGACAACGTCGCCATGCGGTGCCTCGCTGCCAGCGGAGGCACCTACCAGTCGCTCCAGGGCACTTCGATGGCGACTCCGCACGTCGCGGGCGCGGCCGCGCTTCTGCTCGCGCGCAACCCGTCGCTGACGGTCGCGCAGCTCAAGACCGCGCTTCTGAGCACCGTCGACGCGACCCCCGACCTCGAGGTGCTGACCAACGGCCGCCTGCAGCTCTTGGACGCGCTCAACTCCGTCGCCGACGGCGCGCCGCCCGAGGGTTACTACACGTCGCGCCCGGCGGCGAAGACGAACCAGACGACCGCAACGCTCGCCTTCACGTCGAACGAGCCCGGCGGAGACACCTTCGTCTGCTCACACGACGGCGGCGCGTACGCACCGTGCGTGTCGCCGATGGTGCTGCCCGGCCTTGGCGCCGGCAACCACACCTTCGCGGTCGTCGCCCTCGACGCGCTGATGAACCAGGACGGCAGCCCGGCCGTCGCCAACTGGATCATCGACCTCACGAGGCCGAACACGACCATCACGGGACGCCCGCCGGCGAACACGCGCTCCCGCTCGGCGACCTTCCGCTTCACGTCGAACGAGGCGGGCTCGAAGTTCCAGTGCCGCCACATGAGCGGCCCCTGGACGGCCTGCTCCTCGCCGAGGACATACTCGGGACTCGGAGTCGGCATGCACACCTTCCGCGTCCGTGCGATCGACGCCGCCGGGAACATGGACGCCAGCGCCTCGGTCGACACCTGGCGCATCATCCGCTAGCCCGGTCTTTTCCCAGCACCCGCCGGCCCGGAAGTGGCAGACTCGAACTGCCGCTTGCGACTGGATCCGCGACACGAGACCACGAACAGCCGCCGAACCGACGGCATGGTCCGGATCCCCGGCGGCGAGTTCCTCATGGGCTCGGAGGAGTTCTATCCCGAGGAGAGCCCAGTCCGGCGCGTCTCGGTCGAGGGCTTCTGGATGGACGAGCACCAGGTCACCGCCGCGGACTTCCGTCGCTTCGTCCGCGAGACCGGGTACGTGACGCTCGCCGAGCGCCCGCTCGACCCGGCCGACTACCCCGAGGCCGACCCCGAGCTCCTGGTGCCGGGCGGCCTCGTCTTCCGCAAGACGAGCGGGCCGGTGCCGCTCGACGACTACCGCAACTGGTGGGAGTACGTTCCGGGCGCCCAGTGGAAGCGCCCCGGTGGCCCTGGCACGAGCGTCAACGGCCGCGACCGGCACCCGGTCGTCCAGGTCGCGTTCGAGGACGCAGAGGCCTACGCCGCGTGGGCGGGGAAAGAGCTGCCGACCGAAGCCGAGTGGGAGTACGCCGCGCGCGGCGGGCTGGAGGGGCAGCCGTTCGCCTGGGGCGACGAGCACTTCCCGGACGGGCAACCGGCTGCCAACACGTGGCAGGGCGAGTTTCCCTGGCAAAACCTCAAGTTGGACGGCCACGAGGGCACGTCGCCGGTCGGGAGCTTCTCACCCAACGGCTACGGGCTCTACGACATGACCGGCAACGTCTGGGAGTGGACGACCGACTTCTTCACGGCGGGCCACGACGCGGAGCCCCCCGCCTGCTGCGCCCCGTCCCTGCTCCCCGGGGAGACGATCCCGCGCCGCGTGATCAAGGGCGGCTCCCACCTCTGCGCCCCGAACTACTGCCTGCGCTACCGGCCCGCGGCGCGGCAGGGCGAAGCGGTCGACACGTCGACGGGCCACATCGGCTTCCGCTGCATCGTGCGCGCAGAGCCCCGGACGGCTCAGTCGCGCGCCAGGTAGGCGAGGACCTCCTTCTCGTGGTCGACGTAGTGATCGCCGCTCACGTCCACCACCACCCGGTCGATCGTGCCGCCTGTGAACGCGAACGGCGCCGCATAGTCGGCGGAGACGGGTGACGCGCTGTCGCGCCCCACGGAGAGCCCGTCGCCCGTGAGCGCGAAAAACCCAGGCTGGGT
>DAITAN010000224.1:0-4721 GCA_036824235.1 Gaiellaceae bacterium
CCCAGCGCGTCGGCGATGATCGCGTCCGGGAGCCCGAAGCGCTTTGCTGCCGCGACATCGCCGTCGGCCCGGACCTGCTCGGCCGCGGCGCGGATCTCGGCCAGCTCGCGCTCGAAGTACGGGTGCAGGCCGGGGATGTCCGGCAGCTCCCAGCCGCCCTCGCGTCCTTCGACCGCCTTGAGGAAGGCCTCCGGGAACGTCCGTCCGAGGCCAAGCGCCTCGCCGGTCGCTCGCATCTCGGTGCCGAGGGAAGTGTCCGCGCCTGGGAACTTCTCGAAGTCGAAGCGGGGCGCCTTCACCGCCACGTAGTCGAGCGCCGGCTCGAACGCGGCCGTGGTCTCGCCGGTGATGTCGTTCGGGAGCTCTTCGAGCGTGTACCCGACCGCGAGCAGGGCGGCCAGCTTGGCAATAGGGAAGCCCGTCGCCTTCGAAGCCAGTGCTGACGAGCGCGACACGCGCGGGTTCATCTCGATCAGCGCCAGCTCGCGGCTCGCGGGCTCGTAGGCGAACTGCACGTTCGCGCCGCCCGTGGCGACGCCGACGGTGCGCGCGCAGGCGAACGCGGCCTCGCGCAGGCGCTGGTACTCCTCGTCGGGCAGCGTCTGCTGCGGTGCCACGGTCCAGGAATCGCCCGTGTGGACGCCCATCGGGTCGAGGTTTTCGATCGAGCAGACGACGACGCAGCTCCCCGCCTCGTCGACCATCACCTCGAGCTCGAACTCCTGCCAGCCGGCGAGCGAGCGCTCGACCAGCACCTGGCCGACCGGGCTCGCGCGGAGCCCAGCTTCGACGCGGGCGCGCAGCTCCACGGGGTTCCCGGCGAGCCCTCCGCCCTCGCCGCCGAGCGTGAAGGCCGGGCGGACAACCGCCGGGCACGGCGCCCCGTCCAGCTCCGCGACGGAATGCACGACGACGCTCTCGGGCACCGGCAGGCCCGCCGCCTCCATTGCTGCGCGAAACGCGGAGCGGTCCTCGGCCCGGCGGATGGCGTCCACCCGCGCACCGATCAGCTCGACCTCGAACTCGCCGAGCGTCCCGGCCTCCGCGAGCTCGACCGCGACGTTGAGCGCGGTCTGGCCGCCGAGCGTGGGGAGGAGGGCATCCGGCCGTTCTCGCGCGATGACGCCCGCGATGGCATCAGCGTCCAGCGGCTCGAGGTAGGTGGCGTCGGCCCACTCGGGGTCGGTCATGATCGTCGCCGGGTTCGAGTTGACGAGGACGACTCGGTAGCCCTCGGCCCGCAGCACGCGGCACGCCTGTGCGCCCGAGTAGTCGAACTCGCAGCCCTGGCCGATGCGAATCGGCCCTGAGCCGACGATTAGGACGCTGCGAAGGTCGGTGCGCTTCGGCACGCCGCCGCGAGGCGATCGAAGAACGGGAGGGCGTCGAGCGGCCCCGGCGCCGCCTCCGGGTGGAACTGGAGGGTGGTGACGTCCTCGCCTTCGAGCCCCTCGACGGTGGCGTCGTTCAAGGAGAGGTGGCTCACCTCCGCGGCGTCGGAGGCCTCGACGGCGTAGCCGTGGTTCTGCGTCGTCACGAGCACCCGGCTGCTCCCGCGCTCGCACACGGGGTGGTTGGCGCCGCGGTGGCCGAACGCGAGCTTGAACGTGCGCATCCCGAGCGCACGGGCGACGAGCTGGTGGCCAAGGCAGATGCCGAAGAGGCGCACGCGCCCGAGCAGCTCGCCGACCGTTTCCACCTGGTGGGCGGCGGCCGCCGGGTCGCCCGGGCCGTTCGAGACGAGCACCGCACTCGGATCGAGCGCGAAGATCTCGTCGGCCGTCGTGGCCGCGGGGACGATCACTGCCTCCAGTCCCGACTCGACGAGACGGCGGAGGATGGACCGCTTGCAGCCGAGGTCGAGGACGACCACCCGGGGACCCGAGCCGATGCGATACGGCACGGGCGTCCCCGCCTCGGCGACAAGCGTCTGCCCGGCAAGGGGCGGCTCGGAAAGGGCGAGCCGTTGCAGCTCTTCGGGCACCGCGGTTCCGATGGCACACCGCATTGCGCCTTCGGTGCGGATTCGGCGGACGAGCGCGCGCGTGTCGACGTCGTCCAGAGCGGGCACGCCTTCGTCCGCCAACCAGGCTGCCCACGCCGGGCGCGCCCGGCGCATGACGACGCCGCGCGTCTGGGCGCGCGAAGACTCCCGCCGGCCGGGGTCGATCCCGTAGTTGCCGACGAGGGGGTAGCTGAACGCAAGCACCTGTCCGGCGTAGCTCGGATCGGTGACGGCCTCCTCGTAGCCCGCCATCGCCGTCGTGAAGCAGATCTCACCGGCCGCCGTTCCAGGCGAGCCGACGGAGCGGCCACGGAAGACCGTGCCGTCCTCGAGGACGAGGTGCGCGTGCATGCTCTCTTGCATCTTACGCATAGTTCTGCATAATACGCAACCATGCTTGCCGCGATCGCCGGTGCCTCCGGTTACTCCGGACAGGAAACGCTCGACCGGGTACTCGCCCATCCCGAGCTCGACCTGATCGCACTCGGGTCTGACTCGCTGGCGGGTCAGCCGGCGAGCGCGCTCGACCCGCGCCTGGCGCGGAACGGCGCCGCGCATGCACCCGCGTTCGTGCCCAACGACGAGGCGCTCGCGAGCAGCGCCGACGTTGTGTTTCTCTGCCTCGGACACGAGGACGCGGCAGCACTCGAGCCGCCCGCGAAGGGGGTCGTCGTCGACCTCTCGGGCGGACACCGGCTCGGGGATCCGCTTGCGTACGACTCATGGTACGGCTTCGTCCATCCGCGGCCCGACGACCTGGGGGACTGGGAGTACGCGCTGCCGGAGCTCCTCCCGCCGACCGGCAGGCTCGTCGCTGCGCCCGGCTGCTACGCGACCGCAACGCTGCTCGCGCTGCTGCCGCTCGTCCCCGCCCTCGACCGCGAGGGAGTGGTCGTGGACGCGAAGTCCGGCGTCTCGGGGGCCGGGCGGGCTCTGAAGCCGGAGTCGCACGCCGGCCACGTCCTCGAAAACGTGACGCCGTACCGCGTCGGGCGGCACCAGCACGCGGCGGAGATCGAGCAGGCGCTCGGCTTCCCCGTCTGCTTCGTCCCGCACCTGCTGCCGGTGCGGCGCGGCCTCGTGGCCACCTGTTACGCCAATGCGATCGAGAACGACCTCCGTGAGCGGCTCGAGGAGGCCTACGCGCGCTCCGACGCCGTCACCGTGCTACCGGACGGGGTCGCGCCCGAGCTCGCGCGTGTGCAGGGCACCGACACCGCCGAGATCGGCCTCTTCACCGACCGGTCGACGGGCCGCGCCATCGTGATCTGTGCACTCGACAACCTCGGCAAGGGCGCCGCGGGACAGGCGATCCAGAACGCGAACATCGCACTCGGGCTTCCCGAGTCCGAGGGCCTGCGGCTCCCGGGAGTCCTCGTATGAGCGTTACCGCCGCGCAAGGCTTCGTCGCCAGCGGCGTCGAGTGCGGGATCAGGCGCGCGCACCGCGACCTCGCGCTCGTGCGCTCGCTCGCGCCCGCCGTCGGCGCGGGGATGTTCACCACGAATCGCGTGCAGGCCGCGCCGGTGAAGATCTCCAGGGAGCACCTGTCCAACGCCGCCCCGAGCGCCGTCGTCGTCAACTCCGGCGTCGCCAACGCCGCGACGGGCGACCGGGGCGAGATCGACGCTCTCGCGACCGCCTCCGAGGCGGCCCGGCTCCTCGACCTGCGGGTCGAGGAGGTGCTCGTCCTCTCGACGGGCGTGATCGGCGTCCACCTGCCGCTCGGGAAGATGCGAGAGGGCCTGCGCGCGGCCGCGGCCACGCTCTCGCCCCAGGGCGGCGCGGATGCCGCCGACGCGATCCTCACGACCGACACGCGCGCCAAGGTGGCTGTCGCGCAGCGGGGCGGGTTCACCGTCGGGGGCATGGCCAAGGGCTCCGGGATGATTCATCCGGCGCTCGCGACGATGCTCGCCGTCGTCACCACCGACTACCCGCTCGAGCCGGGCGAGGCGGAGGAGTTCCTGCGCCCCGCCGTCGAGCAGTCCTTCAACCGGATCTCCGTCGACGGCGAGTGCTCCACGAACGACGCCGTGCTCCTGCTCGCGAACGGCGCCTCGGGTGCGACGCGCGACGATGACGCCTTCGCGGATGCCCTGCACGAGGTCTGCGCCGGCCTGGCCCGTCAGGTGGTGCAGGACGGGGAGGGCCGGACCGTCCTGATCGAGGTCCGCGTCGCGGGCGCGGTCGACGATCCTCAGGCCAACGCGATCGCGCGGCGCGTCGCCACCTCGCCGCTCGTCAAGACGGCAGCCTTCGGGCGCGACCCGAACTGGGGCCGCGTGCTCGCGGCCGCGGGGTCGGCGCCCCACAACGGCGGCTTCGCCCAGCTGGACACGAACCGGCTGCGGCTGGCGCTGAACGGCACCGCCGTGTTCGACGGCGTCCCGCTCGGCGAGGACGCGAGCGTCGGCGGCGCCTCGCTCGACATCGACCTCGATCTCCGCATGGGCGCCGGCTCGGCCTCGTACCTCGCCTCCGACCTCACCTACGACTACGTCCGCCTTAACGCGGAGTACACGACATGAGCCTGCTCGTCGTGAAATGCGGCGGAGGCGTGGCGCATGCCTCGGCCGCCGCGATCCATTCCCTCGGCGCCGGCTGGGACGGCCTCTGCGTCGTGCACGGCGCCGGCCCGCAGATCTCGTCCGAGATGGACCGCCTGGGCCTGCCCGTGTCCTTCGTCGGCGGCCGCCGGGTGACCGGTCCGGCC
>DAITAN010000225.1:0-4706 GCA_036824235.1 Gaiellaceae bacterium
GTTTCCGCGCCGGCGGCGAGGGCACGCGGAAGGGCCGCTGCCGCCTCCCGTTCCTGCGGGCTCAGGTACGCGTTCCGGGAGCTGATCGCCAGGCCGTCCGCGTCGCGCACGGTCGGGACGACCCGGATCTCGAGCTCGAGGTCGAGGTCTCGCGCCATCCGCTCGAGGACGGCGGCCTGCTGCGCGTCCTTCTGGCCGAAGTAGGCGCGCTCGGGCCGCGCGATGTTGAAGAGCTTCAGGCAGACGGTGGCGACGCCGCGAAAGTGGCCCGGCCGCGCGGCTCCTTCGAGCCCGTCGTCGAGCGGGCCGACATCGACCCAGGTGGCGAAGCCCTCGGGGTACAGCTCCTCGACGGACGGGACGAAGAGGTGGTCGACGCCCCAGGACTCGGCGAGGCCGGCGTCGCGCTCCTCGTCGCGCGGGTAGCGCTCGAAGTCCTCACCAGGGCCGAACTGCGCTGGGTTGACGAAGATGCTCGCGGCCACGACGTCGCACTCCGCCCGTGCCCTGCCCACCAGAGCCTCATGGCCGGCGTGGAGCGCTCCCATTGTCGGGACGAGCCCCACGCTCGAACCTGGCCTGATGGAGGCGAGCGCCGCGCGGAGCCCGGCGATCGTGCGGTGGGTCGTCACCCGCCGGCGACGGTCGCCGTCATCTCGGTGAGCGCGCGGTACATGGGCTCCAGCTCGGGCCGTCGCTCCCTGATGATCTCCAGGTGTCGCTCGACGGTCTCCCAGTCGCCGCGGGTGACGGGGCCGGTGAGCTCGAACCCGTTGTCCATCGTGCGGCGCATCAGCGGAAGAAGGGCCTCCGGTGGCGCGCCCGCGGCCTCGAAGAGCTCGGCGGCCGCCCAGTGGATGGTGACGAGGAAGTTCGAAGCGATCGCGGCGGCAGCGTGGTAGAGCGGATGCTCCTCGTCGGCGATCTCGAACGCGTGCAGGCCGAGCAGGTCGGCCACGTCGAAGCCGACCGCGAGCGCTCCGTCGTTGGCTCCGCTCACCGCCGCCCAGGCGCCGTCGAGCTGCTCGGGGCCTCCGCCGGGAACGAACGTCTGCAGAGGGTGGAGGCCGAACCGGCGCTCGTGCGGGTCGAGCGCGTCGAGCGTGCGTGCGCCGCTCGTGTGAGCGATCCACGGGCCGACGGGGATCTCCGCCGCCACTTCCGGGATCGCACGGTCGGGAACGCACACGAGGACGAGGTCCGCCCCCGCGGTGTCGAGCTCGCGGCCCGTGATGCGCGTCGGGATCCGCTCGGCCAGGCGCGCGGCCACGGCGGAGCCGACGCGACCGGCGCCGACGACACAGGCTGACGTGAATTCCATCTCGGGCTCCAGTTCCGTAGGGATACCGGGCACGCCGAAGTGTACCCACCGCTCCCCGTCTCCACTCGGGCTGTTTGACACGACACTGCGACGGCGAGAGGATCGTTCGGCATGTCACGCCGGTCTGCGCGCCCATCGGTCGTCGTGCACCCGGTCTCGAGTCGCCGTCCTGTCGTCCTCGCCACGGCGCTCGCAGCCGCAGTGCTGATCGCGCTTGCGGGAAGCCCTCCGGCAACGGCCTCCGGCCAGGGCAAGGCGAAAGGTCCGCCCGGGCTCGTCGGCGTCGATCACGCCGGCATCACCGTCCCGGACATCGACGAGGCGATCGCGTGGTTCGAGGACGTCATGGGCTGTAGCGCGCCGCTCACGTTCGGCCCGTTCCTCGATCCGACCGGCACGTTCATGCAGGACCTGCTCGGCGTGCACCCGCGTGCCGTCATCGAGCAGATCACGATGATTCGCTGCGGCCGCAGCGCCAACATCGAGCTGTTCGAGTACGACGCGCCCGATCAGCGCCGGACGTTCCCGAAGAACTCGGACTGGGCAGGGCACCACATCGCCTTCTACGTGACCGACATCGACGCGGCCGTGGCCTATATGCAGTCGAAGGGCGTGGAGAAGCTGCTGGGCCCGCTGCCGGTGACCGACGGCCCTGCCGCCGGCCAGTCGATCAACTACTTCCGTGCGCCGTTCGGCACCTACATCGAGCTGATCAGCTACCCGAACGGGATGGCCTACGAGGACGACCCGGGCAAACCGCTCTGGTCGCCGAAGCGGAACGGCAAGCGCTCGGTCGAGACGAGCGTCCCCGGTCTGCTCGGCATGGATCACGTCGGCATCACGGTCCCGGACATCGACGAGGCGATTGCGTGGTTCGAGGACGTTATGGGCTGTAGCGCGCCGCTCACGTTCGGCCCGTTCTCCGATCCGACCGGCACGTTCATGCAGGACCTGCTCGGCGTGCATCCGCGTGCGGTCATCGAGCAGATCACGATGGTGCGCTGCGGCGACGGCCCTAACATCGAACTCTTCCAGTACACCTCCCCCGACCAGGACCGGAGCTTCCGCAAGAACTCCGACTTCGGCGGCAAGCACATCGCCTTCTACGTACGGCGCATCGACAAGGCGGTGGCGTACATGCAGTCGAAGGGTGTCGAGAAGCTGCTGGGCCCGCTGGCGGTGACCGATGGTCCGGCTGCCGGGCAGTCGATCAACTACTTCCGCGCCCCGTTCGGCACCTACATCGAGCTGATCAGCTACCCCAAGGGCATGGCGTACGAGGAGACGGCCGAGACGCTGCTCTGGGATCCGCGCGACAACCGACACTAGCGCGCCGCAGCATCCAAGGGTGTGAGCCCTATCGGAGGCGACGGTGGCAAGAGCTGCGTCGCTACGCTTTCTCCATGACAGAAAAGGTTCAGAAGACCGAGCAGGAGTGGCAGACGGAGCTGACCCCCGAGCAGTACCGGGTTCTGCGCGAGCACGGCACGGAGCCTGCGTTCACGGGCGAGTACTACGCGACCGAGGAGCCCGGCGTGTACCTCTGCGCCGGCTGTGGCGCCGAGCTCTTCAGCTCTGACACGAAGTACGACTCGGGCACGGGCTGGCCGAGCTTCTACGCCCCGGCGGACGGCGAGGCCGTCGAGACGGATCGCGACTGGAAGCTGCTCGTCCCGCGCACCGAGGTGCACTGCGCCGCGTGCGGCGGACACCTCGGCCATGTCTTTGGCGACGGGCCGAATCCCACCGGTCTTCGCTACTGCATCAACTCGGCTGCGCTCCAGCTCGAGCCCGAGGCAGAAGAGTCGGAGTGACAGAGAAGGCGACGTTCGGCGCCGGTTGCTTCTGGGGCGTCGAGGTGGACTTCCGCAACGTTCCGGGCGTCAAGGACGCCACGGTCGGCTACATGGGCGGCGACGTCCCCAACCCGACCTACGAGCAGGTGTGCACGGACAGGACGGGCCACGCAGAGGTCGTCCAGGTCGAGTTCGACCCCGACAAGGTCTCGTACGAGACCCTGCTCCGCACCTTCTGGGACGCGCACGATCCGACGCAGATGAACCGCCAGGGCCTCGACGTGGGGCGCCAGTACCGCTCTGCGATCTTCTTCCACACGCCTGGGCAGCAGGAGACGGCACTCGCCTCGAAGGCCAAGGCCCAGACCCGCTACAGCGAGCCCGTCGTCACCGACGTCGAGCCGGCGACCGACTTCTGGCGCGCCGAGGACTACCACCAGCAGTACCTCGTCAAGAACGGCCGCGCCAGCTGCCTGATCTAGAGACGGGAGCCCCCGGGCGCTCCTCCACCTCGTGTTGCGGTGCATCCGGGGACCTGCCTACACTGCGTCGGCGATGCCGATCTACGAGTTCGTGTGCATGAAGTGCGAGTCGCATTTCGAGGAGCTCGTCGGAGTGAGCGCGGCTGACCCGCCGTGCCCCGACTGCGGCGCTACCCGAGTGGCTCGTCAGCTTTCCGTGTTCGCAACTCACGGCGGCACCGCCGAGCAGCCGAGCTTCGGCGGACCTGTGTCCGGTGGCGGCTGTTGCGGCGGGAGCTGTGGCTGCTGAACCTGACGCTCTGAGTCGCCGGGAGGCCCTCGAGGCGCACGCCGCCGACACCGCGGCCTGCACGCGCTGCCGCCTCGCGGAGGGCCGCACGCAGGTCGTCTACGGGATCGGAGACCCGGACGCGGACCTCATGTTCGTGGGCGAGGCGCCCGGCTTCCACGAGGACAAGCAGGGCTACCCGTTCGTGGGCTCCGCGGGGAAGCTGCTCGACCGCCTGCTGGAGGGCATCTCGCTCACGCGGCGCGACGTCTACATCGCGAACGTGCTCAAGTGCAGGCCGCCCGGAAACCGCGATCCGCAGCCAGACGAGATCGAGGCCTGCGAGAGCCACCTCTTCAGGCAGCTCGAGCTGATCCAGCCGAAACTCGTGGCTACGCTCGGCAACTTCGCCACGAAGCTCCTCTCGGGCAAGCCGACGGGGATCACGCGTGTCCACGGCCGCCCGCAGGAGGCCACCGTCGGCGGCCGCAGCGTCACGCTCTACCCGATCTACCACCCCGCGGCAGCGCTCTACACGCCCGCGATGCTGAAGACGCTCGAGGAGGACTTCGCGCGCATCCCTGCCCTGCTGGCCGGCGGCGCGGAAGCAGCCGCTCCGGAGGCGCAGGTGATCCAGTTCCCGGTCGCGCCCGCGCCGCTCGCGGTTCCTGCCGCGCCTCCCGACCAGCAGCTCGGCCTCTTTTAAGGAGGGCTCGACGAAACGAGCGCGATGCCGTCGGGCCGCGCTGCTCGCCCCGATGCCGCGTCCTCAGTCGCGTCCGTAGCCTCCGGCTACGAACGCTCCCTGCGTCCTTGCCTCGGAACGACCATCGCGCCCC
>DAITAN010000226.1:0-4686 GCA_036824235.1 Gaiellaceae bacterium
GGCGACGGCCTCGAGCTCGGGCGCTGCCTCGGGCTCGGGCGGCGCCTCGGGAACCGGCTCGGCCGCGGGCTCGGGAGCTGGGGACGGTGCGACCTGGAGCGGCTTCGAATACACGTCGGTACTGATCTCGAGGAGCTCGCCGCGCGTCGAGACCACGAACTTGATGTCCTCGCGCCCGAGGCCCTCGCGGATGTTCCGGAGGAGCACTTCGTCGGTCGGGTCGGCGATCGCCACGACGGGCATGCCGTCCTCGAAGCCGTAGGGGAGGGCGCGGAAGAGCTTGGCCTGCTCCTCGGTGAAGAGCCCGGCCGCGGACGTGTCGACGATCTGCTCGCGCAGCGTCACGAAATCGAGGCCCTTCTGGCCGGCCAGGAGGCGAGCGAGGTCGACCTCGGAGATGAGGCCGCGCTCGGTGAGGATCTCGCCGAGCCGCTTGCCGGTCTTGACGCCTTCCTCGAGGGCGCTCTCGATCGTCTCCGCAGGCAGGAGGCCGGCGCGGAAGATGAGGGTCCCGAGAGGCGCGTCAGGGCGTTCGCGAAGTGGAGTGCTCACAGGCTCTCCGCTCGCTGGCCGCTCTGCGCCAGGCTCGTCGCCAGGGGGTTGATGCGAATGCACGTCATAGCCGCAAGTAGGACGGCATTTGTCCCGTCCTACGTCTGAGTATCGTCCGATCCCGGAGGGCGGTTATCACCCTCCCGGGTGATACCCAACGCCTCATACCTGCTTCCTACACGAGCAGGCCGGTGACGTACATGAGCGCGAGGCCGGAGACGAAGCCGCCCACGACGTAGCCCGACGTCAAACCGCCGGGTGCGCGCCGCCCGACGTAGCGCGCGACCTCGACGACAACCTGGATCGCTGCGCCGGCAGCGAGGGCAAAGAACAGGACGCCGAGGACGTCGTTCGTCAGGTAACCGCCGATCCACGCCCCGAGGATCGTCGGCCCGCCCGCGATCAGGGCCAGCAGCGCCAGGCGCCCGATTCCCGGGCTCCGGCCTTCGGCCGCCGGCGCCGCGATGCCGAGCCCTTCGGTGACGTTGTGGATCATGAACCCGACGATCAGGAAGGTCCCCAGGGTCAGCTCGCCGAGGGCGAACGACGACCCGATCGCCAGGCCTTCGCCGAGGTTGTGGACGCCGATGCCGATGGCGACGAGCATCGCGAGGGCCAGGCCGCCGAGCTGCCCGCCCCGCGAGGCGCCGCCCGAGCTGAGCCGCTGGGCCAGGAACGTCAGCGCCAGGTAGCTGATCGCCACGCCGAGCACGACCAGGCCCGGCCCACCGAGCGGGCCGGGCAGCACGGCCTGGAGCTCGAGCGCCTCCGCGAGCGCCTCGACGGCAAGGAACGTCAGCAGGCCGCCGGTCAGCGCCATGAACGCGGCCAGCCACTCCGGCCGCGCGCGTCGCAGCGACGGGAGCCAGAGCAGTCCGAGAGCCACCGGCACGATGCCGACGAGCGTGCCGATCAGCGCGTAGCCAAAGAACCCGTCGACGCTCGGGCCGGGCGTCGCCACGGCCGCGGCAACCTCGTCGGTCGTCTGGATCCCCGTGGAGCTGGTCACGCCGACCGCCAGGGGCTCCTCCTCGACCCAGTCGTACGGGACGACGATGGTGGACGAGCGCAGGCGCCCGAGCGTGTCGTCGCCCTCGACGGTGAAGGGGACGATCGCGTCGTCGACGGTGACCGTGGCGATCGTCAGGTCCTCGCGCTGCGGGTTCGTGACCCGGATCCGCACCTCGCCCGGCGAGAGCTCGACGCGCCTGATGTCGAACTCGTCCGCCGGTGGCGGGCTCTGCCCGACCAGCTCGAGGATGGAGCCGCCGCGTGCCGAGAAGAGCGCGACGACGGCGACGAGCAGAAGGATCGGAACGAGCGCCCAGAGCCGCCAGCGGGTCGAGTCTCCGCGGCGCTCCGTGTCCTCGGCGACCGAGCGGGCTTCCACGGGCGGCTCTAGTCCTCTACCTCGAAGAAGCCCATCCAGCCGAGCTCGGCGAACTCCGATTGGTGCGCGTGGAACATGAACCGGCCGGTGTTGGCGAAGTCGATCTCGATGATCCCTCGCTGACCCTGGCAGAGCATGACCGTGTCCGTGTACTCGAAGGTGTCGCTCGACCCGGTCGGGTAGTAGCGGAAGAAGTCGCCGTGCAGGTGGAAGGAGTTGATCAGGTCGAACTCGGTCAGGTTCGCGAGGTAGATCCGCACGGTCTGCGAGCGGCTGACCTTGATCGGGTAGCGCGCGTAGAAGAACGCGGGGCCGTTGACCGCGTAGAAGTTGTTCTCGCCGTCCCCGTCCGTGTCGAAGCCGTTCATGACCATGACCAGCTCCTGCGCGGGCGGCCGCGGCTCGGGCGGGTCGATGATGAAGGCGCCGTAGAGGCCCTTGTGGATGTGCTTCTTGAGCGGGGTCGCGTGGCAGTGGTAGAGGTGCATTCCGTAGGGGCGCGCCGGGAACTCGTAGGTGAACGTCCCGCCGGGGTTCACGATCTCGAAGACGCCGTCCATATTGGCCGGGTGGATTCCGTGGAAATGGATCGTGTGGGGATGCGAGCTCGCGTTCGCGAACGCGACGCGCAGCACGTCGTCCTCGGTCACGCGGATGACCGGGCCCGGAACGGTGCCGTTGTAGGTCCACGCGGGATAGACGACACCCTTGGCGACCTCGATTTCCCTGTCCTCCGCGATCAGCGAGTACTCGCGCACGCGTCCCGGCTGGTGCGGCAGGGCGGCGGGCGGATAGGTGAGCGAGTCGAGGTCGTTCGCCTCGCCGGGGGCCGGCGCCTCCTCGCCGATCATGGCCGCGTGACCGGCGGCGGGCATGTGACTGCCCAGATGGGTCGCCTCCGGCGTCCGTCCGCCCGCGAACGCCATGCCGGCGAATGGGGCCGCAGCCACGACGGGCGCGGCGCCCATGATCAGTTGGCGACGGGTGACTCCTCGATCCTTAGACACGTCTAAATCATAGTTTCGACGCGTACGCTTCGCAAGCTGACCCACCGGAAACGTCGAGGGCCGGGTTGCCCCGGCCCTCGATTCGTCGGTTGTGTTGTGGGTCTAGCGGGTCCTGAAGACCCAGAGGCCCGTGTTCATGTCGGATGCGACCACGTAGCCGGAGCCGAGGGCGACTCCCCAGATCTCCACGAACTCCTCGCCCGGATAGAAGACGCCGAGCGGATCCTCGGCCTTCTCGGGCGGGATGAACTGTCCGATGATCTTGGGGCTCGCCGGCTTGGAGATGTCCCAGACGACGATGCCTTCGGTGTACCACGAGGTGTAGAGCCGCTTCCCGTCGATCTTCGGGTCGTGGATCGTGAAGTCGCCGGGGCCCGGGGGCGGGAACTGTCCCGTGCTCGGGAGCTTGAGCGTTGCGAGCTCCACCGGGTTGGACTTGTCCGAGATGTCGTAGATGTGGCCGTAGCCCCAGCCCGTCTCGGCATCGGGGTTCACCGTCGGGTCGAAGTCCTCATCTGCCTGGACGAGGAGGTTGCCCTTCCAGTTCGTCCACGCGGAGTGGGCGTTCCCCTCCTGGCCCGGGCGGAAGGTCGTCCGGCTGAGGAACTTCGGGTTCGACGGGTCACGGACGTCGAGCATGACCGTGCCGAAGTCCCAGTAGGAGACGTACGCGATCCGCGAGTCGACGTAGACCGAGTGCACGAAGTTGAACGGGAACGTGCCCTGGCCCGAGTCGGGCGTGACGCCCATGTCGCGCCAGGCGCTCCAGTCGCCGACCTGCACGGGGTTGCGCGGGTTGGAGACGTCGACGATGCGGAATTCGGGATTGACGTCGTCAGGATCCTGGCCGGCGAAGAACGCGTCCACCTCGTGGAAGTTGGCGGCCTCGTAGACGAACGCCTTCTTCCCGCGTGCCTCCATCCACAGCTCGTGGACGCCGAAGATCCCGCTCTGGCGCAGGGACAGGAGCTCGGGGTCGCTCGGGTCGGTCACGTCATACAAGCCGATGCCCGTGAACCCTCCCGGTGCGCAGTCCTGGAAGCTCACGACTGCGAGGTCGCCCCTGAACGAGCGGGAGTTGACCTTGCGGACCTGGACCTTCTCCGTCCACGACTTCGCGAGCCGTGCGTCGGACGCTCCGCTGGCGAACGTGGACACGAGCTCGGGATCGGTGGGGTCGGACAGGTCGTAGGCGCGCACGCCGAGCGCTCGGCAGAACTCGCCGCTGTCGTCGAAGAACCCCCAGCTGCCCATGTAGGCGAAGCCCTTGTGCACGAAGACGTCGCCGTTGGGCCCGCCCGGGTCGTGGTGGCCCAGGACCTTGATGCGCAGCTGCTTCCCGCGTGCGTTCGCCGGCCCCGGCTGCCCGGGCGTCGCATTCGCGTTCCAGTGCGCCGCCTTCTTCTTGAGATGGTGTGGCCGCAGCATTTCGTCGAAGGCTGCCGACGCTGTCGCGGAGAACACCAACGCCGTCACGAGCGCGACGGCCGCTACCCGAAGTGATCTCATCTGCCCTCCTACTTCGTTTACCCCTTGCCCGCGCGGAGACAGATGAAGCTAGCACCCGGGATGAAAGAAGTGAAGATCAGGATTTGCGACGAGACGGGGTTCGGCTTCGGCTGGATCGCCGAGGAGCCGGCGCTGCTCGAGCGGGCCTCGCACGCTCTGCGCGTGGACGGCCGCGTCTGGCTCGTCGACCCGGTCGACGGGCCAGAGGTCGACGCCCACGTGCAGGCG
>DAITAN010000227.1:0-4682 GCA_036824235.1 Gaiellaceae bacterium
CCCGTGTGTCCACACGGATGCCGCCGAGCGTCGTCGTGATGCCGGCGACGACCCCGACGCGGGTGACGCCGTCGCGCCGCTCGACCGGCGCGCCCGCACGCTCGGCGCTCTCGATCACCTCGTAGACCGTGCGCTCCCGGACCTGCTGCGAGAGCGCCTCGTCGGAAACGACGTACCAGGCACGCGCCCCGGGCTGGCGGGCCGTCCATTGCACGACGTCGATCTCCGACCACGATCGCGCCTCATAGCGCTCCCCGCGCGCGTTCTCGACCGCCGCGTGACGGGCGTAGACCTGGGCGAGCCGCACGAAGTCCTCGGGATCGATGGACGGCGCCGCGGCCATGTTCCGTCCGTAGAACTCGTCCAGCCCGTCCGAGGCCTCCGCGCCCCCGGCGAGCGCGAGACGCAGCCCGTCGCCCGAGCTCCAGGGATTCGCGCGCAGGACGAGCTCCTCGGCTTCGGGCGTGATGTATCTGCGGACGAGCTCGCGGTCGCCCTGGAAGCCGCCGGTGGCGAGGATCGTCGGGTCGGCCGGAACCTCCTCCAGCTCGCTTCGGAACCGGATCTCTCCCGCGCGCCGGGCGAGCGCCTCCGTCAGCCCTTCCGGATCGAAGCGCAGGCCGGTCGTCTGCGGATTGCCGGTCTTCTCCTCGACCACCGGCGCCTCGAGCGACCGGAGCCACCCGAGCGCATCGTCGAGCCCATCCCACACCAGACGCTGGAGCGCCGGGTCTCCGCCGGGGCACTCAGCCCTGAAGGTCTCCCAGTCCCGGTAGCGCCAGATCACGCAGGAGGAGAGGAGCATCGATCCGCCGGGCCGGTCGCCCTTCTCGTGGACGACGACATCCGCGCCGAGCTCGCGCGCACGGACGGCCGCGACCAGGCCGGCCATCCCGGCCCCCGCGACCACGAGGCGGGTCACGGCGCTAGGTCAGGGAGAACGTCGGCTTGTGCTCGACGTACTCGAGCTTGATGCGGTCCGGGCCCCAGACGAACACCGCGTAGGTGTTCGCCGCGTCGACGACGTCCGCGATCTCGAGCCCGCGGCGCTCGGCCTCTTCGATGTGGTCGTCCGCCGACTCGACCCTCAGCCCGAGATGGTTGTATAGCGGGCGCTCGCTCTCGCCGGGATCGCCGGTCTCGAGCTCGATCGTCGCGTCACCCGCGCGCAGTCGCCCGTTCTCGGCGTCGAAGCCGAGCTCGGCGAGATGCGCGAACGTCGCCTCGGGATCGGGCACGAGAAAGGTGACGTGGTCGAGGTCGTAGGCGACGCCCTCGTCCACCTCGACGAGCGCGAGTCGCAGGCCTCCGGGCGCGTCGAGCTCTGCCCTCCCGTCCTTCAGCTCGACGGGATGGCCCGACGGCAGTGCCGCGACGGCCTCGTCGAGGTCGAAGACGCGCAGGCCTACGCCCCCGAGCACCCCCGGGTCGCGCTCTCCCTCGGCCGCGAAGAGGGTCAGCTTGCCGCGCCGGGCATCCGCGCCGAGGAGCGTGAACTTGTCCGTGCGGTCGATGACGTGCATGCCGACGTGCCCGGTGAGGAAGTTCGCCAGCGCGTCTCGGTCTTCGACCCAGAGGGCGACATGGTCGAGCGTCTCGATCTGCATCGCGCTGAGGTTACCCATACGCCACTGGGCTAGAACGTGACGAGCGTCGCGGGCATTCCGGCGCTCTCTGGGCGAGGCATAGAATCGAGCCTTCCCCACCCCCGCAGGAGGTCCGATGCTCACGTTCGGCGTCACCGTTCTCCCCGACCCGCCGCACACGCGCTTCCTCGAGCTCATGCAACTCGCCGAGCAGCACGGCTTCGACTACGGCTGGACGTACGACTCGCACATCCTCTGGCACGACGGATACCCGCTCTTGACGCTGCTCGCGTCGCAGACCGAGAAGCTGAAGTTCGGGCATTGCGTCACGAACCCGGGGACGCGCGAGCCCACGGTCACAGCCAGCTCGTACGCGACGCTGCACGCGATCTCGGGCGGGCGGGCGGTGCTCGGCATCGGGCGCGGGGACTCGGCGCGGCGGGTGATCGGCCAGGAGCCTGTGAAGATGGCCGAGTTCGAGGCTTCCTGCGCAATGATCAAGGACCTCATGAACGGGCGGCCCGTGGAGTGGAACGGGAAGGAGCTCGAGCTCACGTGGGCCAAGGACAAGGAGAAGATCCCGCTCTACATCGCCGCGTACGGACCGCGCGCGCTCGGCGTCGCGGGGCGGATCGCCGACGGCGTCATCATCCAGCTCGCCGACCCGATCATCATCCAGTGGCTCATGGAGCAGGCCCGCGCGGCGGCCGTCGAGGCCGGCCGCGATCCGGACGAGCTCGAGTGCCTCGTGTGCGCGCCGAGCGTCGTCACCGACGACCTCCAGGGCGCCCGGGACGCGACGCGCTGGTTCCCGGCCATGGTTTCGAACCACGTCATGGACCTGATCGAGCGCTACGGCGAGGAGTCCGAGATCCCCAAGGACCTGACCGAGTACGTGAAGGCGCGCAAGTTCTACGACTACAAGGACCACAGCCGCGAGGGCGCCGCGCACGGCGAGTTCGTCACCGACGAGATTGCCGACCGCTTCAGCGTCATCGGCGACGTGGACGCCGTTCGCGCCAAGCTCCGTGAGCTCGACTCGATCGGCGTCGACCACTTCAACATCTACCTCATGACCCAGGGTCAGGAGGACATCCTGCGGGCCTACGGGGAGGACATCATCCCGGAGCTCAAGCAGGCCGCCGTGTGATGCCGGTGCACGAGCACCTCTTCGACGTCGAGGACGCGAAGCGGCGCCTCCAGTCGGCGAACGGGGGCTACGAGATCGTCCACGAGTCGCCCGGGCTCGAGGTCGGCGTGTACGTCCTCGTCGCGCCGGAGCCCGACCGCCAGCAGCCCCACGAGGACGACGAGGTCTACATCGTCCTCGAGGGCCGCGGGACGCTCCAGGTCGAGGACGAGGAGGTCGACCTCACCGAAGGACAGGCGATGTTCGTCGCCGCGCACGCGGAGCACCGCTTCACCGGCTACGAGTCGCTGAGCCTGCTCGTCATCTTCACCCGCGACACCCGGAGCGCCTGACGCAGCTCTGCGCCGCCACCGGCGACGGGGTCGCCCTCCTCGAGCCGGGCGCCGGCGCCTGGCGCGCCGTGGCGGCGAGCGAGGGCAGCAGAATCCAGTGCGTGGCCCGCGACCCGCGGGAGCACGGCTTCCTCCTGGCCGGTTCGCGCGACGACGGCGTGTGGCGGAGCAGCGACGGCGGCGAGACCTGGGCGCAGGTCGACTTCCCGCACCCGGACGTGTTCTCGGTGTCCGTCTCGCCGGTGGACGGCGCGCTCTACGCGGGTTGCGAGCCAAGCATGCTCTTCGTGAGCCGCGACCGCGGCGCGTCGTGGCGCGAGCTCGAGAGCCTGCGCGAGATCCCGTCGGCACCCACCTGGAGCTTCCCGCCGCGCCCCTGGACCTCCCACGTCCGGTGGATCGCCCCGAGCCCCCACGATGCGGGCCTACTCCTCGTCGGGATCGAGCTCGGCGGCGTGATGAGGAGCGAGGACGGCGGCGAGACGTGGAGCGACCACCGGCCGGGCGCCCAGCTCGACTGCCACTCGCTGGCGTGGCATCCCACCGTCGCCGGACGGGCGTACGAGGCGGCCGGAGGCGGGGCGGCGTGGAGTTCCGACGGCGGCGTCAGCTGGTCGGCGGCCGACGAGGGTCGCGACCGCCACTACACGTGGGCGGTTGCCGTCGACCCCGACGATCCCGACCGCTGGTTCGTCTCCGCCAGCACCGGGCCGTTCGCAGCGCACGGTCGCGACCCGGCCGAGGCCATCGTCTACCGCTGGCAGGGCCACGGCCCGTGGGAGCCCCTTGACGGCGCGTTGCCGCGTCCGTTGGACCGCATGCCGTACGCCTTTGCGTTCGTCGACGGACTGCTCGTCATGGGGCTGTCCGACGGCACGGTCTACGTGAGCGCCGACAAGGGCAACACCTGGGAGCAGGCCGCCCTCGAGGGCGAGCCTCCGCAGCGGATCGTGGCCTTCGCCTAACGCCCGGCGAGCTCGAGCGCCAGCGTCACCGCGCGGGCCAGCGGCTCCGGCACCTCGACGCCGGGCGTGGAGAAGTGGTTCCAGGCCCGCTCCGGCTTGTTGGAGTGACCGCGAAGGCCGGCGACGGCTTCGAAATCGGGCGCGAGCTCGATCACGCGGGCCTCGCCGGCGATCTCGGAGATCAGCACGTTCAGGCCCTGCTCCGAGGGGATCGGGTCGGCGTCCGCCTCGGCGTCGCGGTCGTGGACGACGACGTACGGGATGTCGCAGGCCTGGCAGATCCGGGCGAAGACCGGGATGTTCGACTTGCCGCCGCACTCGACGATTGAGATCTCCGCGCGGTCCGCATCGTGGCCGAGGGCGGAGAAGACGGAGGGGAGAACGAGCTTCTCCGTCCGCCCCTCGACGAGGATCGCCGCACGCGCGAGGAAGAGCTCGCTCCGCTCGGCGTCGAACTCGCTGACGACCCGGAACGCCTCCTCGGACTCGAGCGGCTGCGGCCGGACGACGTGCGTGCCACGTTCGGCGTCGTGGCCGACGAGCACAAGCTCGTCCAGGCGAGCCACGTTCAGAAAGGCCGGCGCGTGCGTCGAGTACAGCACCTGGTTCCCCAGGACGGCGAGCTCGCGGAGCCGGCGGTACAGGTAAC
>DAITAN010000228.1:0-4646 GCA_036824235.1 Gaiellaceae bacterium
TCAAGCCCGCCAGCCAGACGCCGCTCTCGGCGCTGCTCCTGGCCGAGCTCGAGGCCGAGGCGGGACTGCCCGCCGGCTGGCTCAACGTCCTGGTCGGCCCGGCGTCGAAGATCGGCGACGTCCTGGTCGAGGACGAGCGCGTCCGCCTGATCAGCTTCACGGGCTCCGCCGAGGTCGGGTGGAAGCTCCGCGAGCGCGCCGCCCGCAAGAAGGTGTTGCTCGAGCTCGGCAACGCAACGCCGCTGATCGTCGAAGCCGACGCGGACGTCGAGGACGCCGCGACGAAGGCCGCCGCGAACGCCTTCTCCTTCGCGGGCCAGAGCTGCATCTCCATCCAGCGTGTGTACGTCGCCCGCGGCGTCTACGACGACTTCGTGGCGCGCTTCCTCCCCAAGGTCGAGGCGCTCCGCCCCGGCGACCCCGGCGACGACGAGACGGACGTCGGTCCGGTCATCGACGAGGACGCCCGCGAGCGGATCCTCGCCTGGATCGACGAGGCGAAGTCCCAGGGCGCGGACCTCCTCACGGGCGGCGAGACGACGGAGGACGGCGTCATCCGCCCGACGGTGCTCACGAACGTCACGCCGGAGATGAAGGTGTCCTGCCTCGAGGTCTTCGGGCCGGTCTGCACGGTCAGCCCGTACGACTCGGTCGAGGAGGCCTTCGAGCTCGCGAACGGGACCGAGTACGGGCTCCAGGCCGGCATCTTCACCAGCAACGTCAAGACGGCCCTGGCGGCCGGGGCCGCGCTCGAGTTCGGCGGGGTGCTGGTGAACGAGGCGCCGACGTTCCGCGCCGACCAGATGCCGTACGGCGGCGTCAAGGCATCGGGCAACACCAAGGAGGGCCCGCCCTACTCGGTCCGCGAGATGACCGAGGAGCGACTGGTTGTTCTATCGCGCTGAGGGCTGCTCCGCGACGCCGGAGCGGTCCAGGCCGTCCGTTAGACTCGCTTGCTGGCTGCGATGCCCGGACGCATGAACCCTTTCTCCGACCGCCGCGGCGGGCCTCCTGAGCCCGGCGAGGAGGTCGTCGAGGTGGTCGAGATCGTCGAGCCCGTGGCGCCTCCGCCGGTCGAGCCGGACGTCGTGCGGCTCCAGCGTGAACGCATGGCGCTGACGCGACAGCGCGAGATCGAGATGCGCGACGTCGGGGGTCTCACGGTCGAGATGGTGCGCCGCGACCACTGGAAGCCCGACCTGCTCATCTCACGCGCCGGCGAGGTCCTGTCGCTCGAGCAGCGGATGCACGAGCTCGACTCGCTCCTCTCCGCCGAGGCGACCGCCCGCACCTTCCCCCACGTTGCTCACTGCAAGTGCGGCGCGCCGCTCGCACCGGGCGTGCACTTCTGCTCACACTGCGGGCGCCCCGCCGCGACGAGTCCGGCGGTCGTCACCTGCCTGCACTGCGGCCAGCCCTTGCCCGCCGAGGTCAACTTCTGCCCGTTCTGCGGCAACCCGGCCGCGCCTGACGAGTACGCTCCCGCGTCCGACCCGCTCGACGAGACGATGGTCCGGCCCGAACCGAACGATCCCGAGGGACGACTATGACGACGCCGCCGCTCGAGCCGCCGCCCGGCGAAGGCCCGCCTCCGGGCGAGGCCGCCGACGAGCGCCGCTGCCCGCGGTGTACCGCGCCGTACGAGCCGCTCCAGGAGTACTGCCTCGAGTGCGGCCAGCGTCTCGTCCCGCTTCCGAGCGAGAACGCGCGCACAGTCGTCTGGTCGCGCGAGTCCCCGGTGTGGCTCTGGATCGCGCTCGTTGCGCTGCTCCTCGTGGCTCTCGCGGCGGGCGCGATCGTCGCGCTGGCCGCCACGGACGAGGACAAGGACGGCTCGGCAGCCGGGAGCTCCACTGCGCCCACGATCCCGGTACTCCCGCCGACGACGGGCCCGATTACGGTCCAGCCGCCCACGGTGGACTCGACGATCACGATCCCGCCCTTCTCGACGTCGACCGGTGTCACCACATTCCCGACGGGGTCGACGACGTTCACGACGACCACTCAGCAGACGACGACGACCAACGGCACGATCATGTCGTGGCCCTCCGGCGAGGACGGGTTCACGGTCGTTCTCAAGTCCACGCCCGTGAGCGAAGGCCGCGGGCCGGCCGAGTCCGCGGCGCAGCAGGCCATCAACCGCGGCCTGCCCGAAGTGGGAATCCTCAGCTCCTCCAACTACTCGACGCTGAACCCCGGCTTCTACGTCACCTTCACGGGCGTGTACGACTCCCAGAGCGAGGCCGAGAACGCGCTCCCGCGCGCTCGCTCGTCGGGGTTCCCGACGGCGTACGTCCGGGAAGTCGCGGATTGAGACGTTTGTTTGTATCGGCCCGGCGCTGGGAAACTTTGTAACAGCTGCACAAACCGTGTTAGACTCCCCGCCGGAGCGGTTCGGGGGCGCTCGCTTAACCCGATGTTAACAGCGTTTTGCAGGTGTTTCGTGACGGCGAAGGATAACGTGTGAGCGAGCAAGTTCACGAGAGGATTCTGACCCGCATGTATCAGTACTCCAGGGCGATCTACCGCTCCATCAAGGACCTCATCGATCCCTGGGCCGAGCCCGAGAAGCAGCTCGAGTACCGGCGGGAGGTTCTCGCCGCGTGCGAGGAGTGTGTCGAGCGGCTCGCCAAGGATCCGCGCTACTTCGCACACCCCGACCGGACGCTCTTCCAGGACATCCGGCGCTACTTCCCCATCACCTACCAGGCGCAGGTCGCCTGGGCGGTGACCGAGGGGATCGGGGCGGCCGTCGAGTACATCGAGGCCCAGATCGAGGCCGGTGCGTTCGACGGCGGGGTCGCCCGCTGCCGGGCGACGACGCGCAAGGGAAAGCCGTGCCAGCGCACGCCGCTCCCCGAGCGCGAGTACTGCCCCTCGCACCAGCACCTCGAGACGCAGCGCCAGGCCGCGTAGCGGCCGCTACCAGCTTCCGGGCGGCGCCGTCTCGGCGTGAATCGCGCCGCACTCCGCGCGAGCTTCCGTCCGCTTCGCAGGAACGACCAACGAAGCCATCCTGCCGACGGCGCAACCGTCAGCCGGTGCGGTCGTCCGGCGGGCGTGTCGAAGCGACAACAGGACTAGAGTGAGCCGCGTGACACTTCAACGGATGGACAACGTCGGCATCGTGGTGGAATCCCTCGATACGGCTATCTCCTTTTTCGCCGAGCTCGGCCTCGAGCTCGAAGGGCGAGCGATGATCGAAGGAGACTGGTCAGGGCGCGTCACTGGACTGCGCGACCAGCGCGTCGAGACCGCCATGATGCGTATGCCGGACGGCCACGGCAGGATCGAACTCTCGCGCTTTCTCACGCCGCCCGTGGTTGCCGATCACCGGAACGCCCCGGTGAACGCGCTGGGCTATCTGCGTGTCATGTTCGCCGTGGATAACCTCGACGATACGCTCGCCCGGCTCCGGAAGCACGGCGCGCAGCTCGTCGACGAAGTAGTCCAGTACGAAGACAAGTATCGGCTCTGTTACGTCCGAGGCCCGGAGGGCATCCTCATCGGGCTGGCCGAGCAGATCGGCTAGCGGGTTGAACTTCGCGACGGGAGAGCCCCTCAGGCGTCATTCCCGAACTCTGGCCCAGGCGAGGGCAGTTGGGCTCATGCATCGAGTCGGAGCACGACCTCGTCCGTTTCCTCGTTGCGCCCATGAGCGAACCCGCGGCCCTCGCCCACGATCAGGAACCCGCACTTCGTCAACACACGAATCGACGCGGCATTATCGCTCGCGGCGCGAGCGTAAAGCGGCCGGCTTGACTCCAATTGCAAGAACTCTTGTAGAGCACACGTGGCAAGGCCGCGGCCCCAATCTTCACGGCCGATCCAATAGGTGACCTCGCGGTGACCCTCCAGGTCGAAGCTCGCAATGTGACCCACGACTCGACCGTCGACCTCGACGACCCTGTTCGTGGTAGACCGGTCGCTCCTCAGCCGCGCCCACCGTCGGTCGAAGGTGGGTCGATCATCGGGATCCGGCGAAGTGAATGCAGCCATCCGGATCGCGTCGGGATCCGTCCAGTGCTCGAACAGCACGCTGAGATCACGATCTTCGATCTCGCGAAGGACAAGCTGTCCCGAGCCCTCGCACACGCCGTTAACGCTAGCGGCAGTCTGAGATACCGCCCTCCTCTGCCGTGAACCCGAATGAGATTCGGGCCGCGGTGATCTACCTTCGCGAGCCTCGTCTCAGGGTATGAGGAGATTCATGGCTTCCTACACCGTGAACAGGCGCGGAGTAGCTCAGGCTCGGAAGCTCATCAAGGCCAAGCAGTACGTGCTCAACAGCAACTGGGGCGACGTTCAGCCGAAGGCCGACGATGAGAATGCCTTCCTGAAGAACCACTCGTGGCAGGAGTACGGCGGCTGGTTCCTGGGGCTCACCGAGGACGCCGACGACGAGACCAAGGCGCGATACGCGTTCGTCTGCGGTGACTTCCGCCGCGTTCACCGAAGCGGCTTGATCGCCTGCGTGTATCGCGCCGCCGAGTGGCGGCACAAGGAGGTTGAGCGAGCCGCCTACAAGCTCCTGCAAGAGCTCGACGCCGCGACTTCCTAGCCTTCCGGAGAAACGCTAGGCGAGCGCGAGTTGCTCGAAGTCCTCGATCTTCGAGACCGAGACGCCAACCAGGCGCAGTGCGCCC
>DAITAN010000229.1:0-4636 GCA_036824235.1 Gaiellaceae bacterium
ACGTTGACCGGCGAGGCGCGCCGGAGCTGTTCGAGCGGATCGCCGATGCCCTCGGTGAGCCGGGCGACGGCACGCACGACGGGTCTCGCGCGGTGCGGGGCGTGCAGAGGATCCTGTTCGAGATCGACTTCCCGGTGCTCGGCGCTTTCGGCGTCGACGAGTCGGACGTCGACGAGCTGGCCGCTGCCGCGCTCAGCGACTACTTCATCACGCTCGCCCCGTGGACCTGGACGGCGGACGATGCCGCGGGCGTGTACCGACGGGCGCTGAGCCTGGCCGGGCGCTCGATTTGACGAGCCAGGCCCGATGGCTCATAGTTGCGCCGCGTCATAAAAGCTGCTTCCAGATGTTTGACACTGGATGCGAATCGACGACCGCGAGGTGGAGGCCGAATGACCGCTGATCTGACTCCCGTGCAGCAACTCCAGGCCGAGATGGGCGTCGAGTTCTACGAATGGGACGGCTGGCCCTGGCCGTCGAACTTCGGGAACCCGGTCGAGGAGTACCTCGCGCCCCGAAACGGCGTGGGCATCGTCGAGAACTCCGGCCTGCGCAAGTGGGAGCTCCGTGGGCCCGACGCCCTCTGGGCCGCCGACCACATCGTGACGCAGGACTGCTCGGACATGGCCGTCGGGCGCGTCCACTACACGCCGGTCTGCAACGAGGAGGGGATGGCCCTCGACGACATCACCGTGTTCCACCTCGGGCCCGAGCGGGTCATGCTCGTCTCGGGGCTGCTCTCCAGCGAGGATCACTTCCGCACCGCGTCGGCAGGATTCGACGTCGAGCTCGTGCCGATGAGCGACGAGCGCGGAGGCGTGCAGATCCAGGGCCCGCGCTCGCGGGACGTCGTCAGCCGCGTCACGGATCACGATCTCGCCGGGCTCCCGTACTTCCACTGCGCCGAAACGGTCGTGGCCGGGGAGGAGTGCATCCTGTCGCGCACCGGCTACAGCGGCGAGCTCGGCTACGAGATCTTCGCCTCGCCCCAGGCCGTCGCCACGGTCTGGACGGCGCTCCTCGAAGCCGGCGAGGAGGACGGGATCCGCCCGTACGGGCTCGAGGCGGCCGACTACCTGCGCGCAGAGTCCGCGCTCATCTTCGTGACCTTTGACTACCAGCCGGGCGAGCTGACGCCGTACGAGCTCGGGCTCGGCTGGGCCGTCAAGCTCGACAAGGGCGACTACATCGGGAAGGAAGCGCTTCAGCGGCTCGTCGACGAGCCGCTGCGTCGGAGCATCACCGGCATCGCCTTCGAGGGAGACGTTGTGCCCGACCCCGAGTCCGTGGTCGAGCACGACGGCGAGCCCGTCGGAATGGTCACGGTCGCTGTTCGGAGCGCCGTTCTCGACCGTGTCATCGCGCTCGCGGTGCTCGACGGCAAGCTCTCGGGCAGCATCGGAGCCCGGGTGCGCGCCGGGGACGCCGAAGGCGAGGTGGCCTCGCTCCCGTTCTACGATCCGGAGCGGGCGAGGCCGCGCGCGTAGGAGGCACTCGGCGCGCCCGGGGCCGACGCCTGAGGGGTGCGCGCGAAGGCAGGAAGCTGGAGCTTGCGCCGGTAGACGCCCGGAGGCACTCCCGTGATGCGCTTGAAGAGGCGGCGGAAGGACGCGGGGTCCTCGTAGCCGACGGTGTAGCTGATCCGGTCGACCGGCTCGGACGTGCGCTCGAGGCGGCGCTTGGCCTCCTCGACGCGGACGTGCTGGACGTAGGCAATCGGTGAGTGCCCGGTCGCCTTGGCGAAGCGTCGCTTGAACGTTCGCTCGGGCAACCCGGAACGTTCGACGAGCTCGGTGACCGGCGCCGCGACCGCGTAGCCGCTCCTGAGCCACTCCTGCGCTTCGAGCACGACCGCGTCGCCGTGTTCCGTAGGCGGGTTGAAGGGCACGTACGGGCCCTGCCCCTCGGCGTGCCATTGCAGGAGCCAGAACTTCGCGACCGCCTGCGCCGCGGTCGGGCCGACGTGACGCGCGACGAGATAGAGGACGAGATCGTGCCAGGACGCGGACGCGCCCGCCGAGACGATCTCCTGACGGTCGCCGGTCGCGACCAGAACCTCGTCGAGATTGAGCCCGACGTCGGGATAGTTGTCCCTGAACGTGGGCGCGTAGGCCGGATGGATCGTCACGCAGCGACCCGAGAGGAGCCCCGTCTCGGCGATCAGGAGCGCCCCGGAGCAGGCCGAGCAGAGAAGCCCGCCCTCCGCGTGCACCCGCCGTAGCCAGTCCACCTGCTCGGGATAGCGGCCCTGGACCCAGCCGCCTCCGCGGACCATGAGCGACGGGACGATCGCGATGTCCGTGCGGCCCGGCTCGGCGATCGACCGGTGCACGGGCAGGGCGATTCCGCTCGCCGTCGGCTGGGGGTCGGTGCCGGCCCCGACGAGCTCGACGGCGAATGGCGCCGTGGACGGGACGGCGTCGTCGAACGTGCGGAGGAGCGAGAAGGCCGCGAGGGTGTCGTACATGCCCGTGAGGGTGCCGAGCCCTGCGTCGGGGAGCACGAGCAGCGAGACCCGCAAGGGGTCGCGACTGCTGGATCGGCTGTTCGGTGGCACGTTTGGACCCATTCTGACCGCGATCACCCTTCCGCCTCCAGACCGCTGCAGACAACGTGTCTTCAGACACAGAAACCAGGACACGGAGGTCAAAAATGGCAGTGCAAGAGAGATCGACGGAGGCGTTCGCCGGGCAGGCGCTGACGGACCTGGCGGCCTCGTATGCGGGCGTCATGATCAGCACCGGGCACAAGCTCGGCCTGTACCGGGCGCTCGCAGGCCAGGGGCCGGTGAGCTCGCACGAGCTCGCCGCGCGCACCGAGCTCGACGAGCGGTACGTTCGCGAGTGGCTCAACTCGCAGGTCGTCGGCGGCTACCTCGCCTACCACGAGGAGTCCGAGACCTACGAGCTGCCCGCCGAGCACGAGCCCGTGCTCACCGACGAGTTGAGCCCGCTCTTCCTCCCGCCGGCGTTCGACATCCCGGCGTCGATGTGGTTCGACCAGGAGCGGATCCTCGAGGCTTTCCGCACGGGCGGCGGCGTCGCCTGGGGCGAGCACGACTCCCGCCTCCAGCACGGCATTGCCGTCTTCTACCGGAACGCCTACAGCGCGACGCTGGTGCCAGAGTGGCTGCCTGCGCTCGACGGCGTCGTCGAGAAGCTGGAGCGCGGGGCGCGCGTCGCTGACATCGGCTCCGGCCACGGCCACTCCACGATCCTGATGGCCGAGGCGTTCGAGCGGTCCCGCTTCGTCGGCCTCGACACGCACGAGGCCTCGATCGAGGCGGCTCGTGTGAACGCCGAGGAGGCGGGCGTGACCGACCGGGTCGACTTCCAGGTCGCCGATGCGAGCTCGTACGCGGGGAGCGGATTCGACCTGATCTGCTTCTTCGACGCCCTCCACGACCTCGGCGACCCGATCGGCGCTGCGCGGCACGCGTACGAGGCGCTCGCCGACGACGGGACGCTGATGGTCGTGGAGCCGTTCGCGGGCGACAGCCTGCTCGAGAACGAGGGAACCGTAGGGCGGCTCTACTACACCGCCTCGGCGGCCATGTGCGTCCCGCACTCGCTCTCGGAAGGCGTCGGGCTCGCGCTCGGCGCCCAGGCCGGCCCCGCCCGCCTCACCGCGGTGCTGGAGGAGGCCGGATTCACGAGCGTCCGCGTCGCCTACGAGAGCCCGTTCAACATCGTCCTCGAAGCTCGACGCTGAGGGAGAGCCGGCGGGCCGGGCCGAGCAGCCCGGCCCGCCGGCGAGTCTCAGCAGGCCTGGTTGTCGAGCCTCACAGAGCTGATGGCAGAACGGTTGCCGGCGCTGTCGATCGCCTGGACGGAGAACGTGTTCGAGCTCTGCGTGCCGTAGGTGATCCAGCGGTCGGCGTTGGTCTGGCTGCCGTCGGGGACGCCGTTCACGAAGACCTCGTAGCGAATCGACACCTGCGGGTCGACGTCGTCGACCGACCTGTCCCAGAAGAGCCAGGTCTCGCAGCCGAAGTCCCAGGCGACGAGATTCCCCGGGGCGCTCGGCCCGGTCGTGTCGCTCGTCGGCAGCGTCGTCGCGGTCACGGCCGCGCTCGGCGCCGACACGTTGCGCGACGGGTCGACGGCGACGACCGAGAACGAGTGCGTCGTTGCGGCCGCGAGCCGCAAGACCGTCACGGTCCGCTCGCCGGTCCACACCAGGTTGTCCAGCGAGACCTGGGTGCCGTTCGCGAAGACGCGGTACGTGCAGCAGGTGTGGTCGTCGTCCGCGACCGCGGGCCAGGAAAGGCCGACGCTCGACGAGGTTGTCCCGGTCACCGTGACCACGGGCGCGGCCGGCGGTGTCCTGTCGACGGGCAGCGTGACGGTGAGCTTGTTGCTCTTCGCCGATTCCTGCCCCTTTGCGTTGCCCGCCCACATGACGAACGAGTAGGTCCTGCCCGGGACCATGTCGCGCGTCCACGTGAAGGTTGTGCTCGGCGGCTTCACGCCGAGGCGGTAGCCGAAGCTCGCCTCGATCACGTACGTGAAGCTGCCGGGGTTCGTCGCCGCGTTCCACGCGAGCGTGACGCTGTGCGGCGTGATAGCGGCGACGCGCAGGTTCGTGGGGCCTGCGAGCGGTGCGGCCGAGGCCGACGGGGCGACGATCAGCACCA
>DAITAN010000230.1:0-4620 GCA_036824235.1 Gaiellaceae bacterium
CCGACCGGCCGCACAGCGACAACATGCGGCTGGACGGAGCCAGCCTGCGGCCGGGCGCCGTGCTCGGCCCGCCGCCAGCAGGCCCGGGAACAGTCCCGTGGGACACCAGGAACACCGATCTGGCCTTCTGGGGGAAGAGAGTCATCCAGGGCCGCTACGACGGGTTCCGCATCGTCGACATCTCGAACCTGAAGAAGCCCGTCGAGCTGGCGTACTTCCAGTGCGTGAGCCCGCAGGGCGACGTCGGGGTCTACAAGAACCTCGTGTTCCGCTCGGTCGACTCGCCGCAGCTGACGGACGGCTGCACGACGACGAGCCAGAACGGCAGCCCGACCGGGGCGGCGTGTGCGCCTGCACCGTCGCCGTGTACCGGCTTCGAGGGCATCCAGATCTTCGATATCGCCGACCTCAACAACATCAAGCTGATCGCGTCCGTGGCGCTCGACTGCGGGTCGCACACGCACTCGGTCGTTCCCGACGAGAAGAACGGTCGCGTGCTGCTCTACAACAGCGTCAGCGGCCTCGGGACTCAGGCGAACCCCGGCAAGTACGGGAACCAGTGCCCGGGTGAGCCGTTCGGCCGCGAGGACATCGTCGAGGTCCCGCTCGACGACCCGGCCTCGGCCGAGGTCATCGGCGCGTTCGATCTCGGAGAGCTGGACAACGGCGAGATGCTCATGGCTTGCCATGACATGGGCGTCATCCTCGGCGAGGTCGACAAGGCCGCATGCGCCGGGCACCCGTTCGGAATCGGCGTTTACGACATCTCCGACCCGGCCGACCCGGAGTTCCTGCACGCGATGGAGGCTCCGACGGTCGAGGGCTGGCACTCCGCCGCCTTCACGTGGGACGGCAAGTACATCGTCGGCGGCTGGGAGCCGGGCGGCGGCACGCAGCCCCGCTGCCAGGTCACCGGCACGGTGCTCGACCCCGGCCCGCCTCCGCTCCTTCAGACCGACGAGATGAAGACGCTCTTCATCTTCGACGCTGAAACCGGCGACATCAAGGGCCGGCACGTGCTTCCGCGGCCGCAGTCGCAGTACGAGAACTGCACGATGCACAACTACAACATCGTCCCGAGCACGAAGCGCTACCTCCTAGTGCACGGCTCCTACCAGTCCGGAACGGCACTCGTCGACTTCACGGATCCGGCGAACAGCTACGAGATCGCGTGGATGGATCCGCTCCCGCTCGACCCACCGTCCCCGACGAGCCCGGGCGGTCGCACGACCTACCGTGGCGGCGACTGGGCCTCCTACTGGTACGGCGGTGAGATCATCGAGAGCGACACGAGGCGCGGCCTCTACATCTGGAGCGTCAAGGCCCAGGAGCTGAAGCCGCACAAGATCAAGACCGAGTACCTGAACCCGCAGACGCAGCACTTCTCCATCAACGACCGCGGGCGGCGGGTGGACTAGACCGAGAACAATCAATGCTGCGGGCCGGCCACGCGCCGGCCCGCAGCATCTGACTCCGTCGGCAATTGCGCCCCGCCTGGCGTCGCTCGGGTATCGAGGCGCCGCTTATCGGGCACACTGATCGGATGCCCGCCAAGCAGACCCTGGGCGGTGATCTCGAGGGCGCCCTGGAGCGCGTCAACGTCCCCAGCTTCGTCCTTGATGAGACCGGCGTGGTTCGCTGGGTCAACCGAGCCGCGCGGCGGCTCGTGGGTGATGTGCGGGGGCGCCATTTCACGTCGGTGGCGGCTCCGGAGGAGAAGCTCCACTCGCAGGAGCGGTTTGCACAGAACGTGCTTGGCGTCACGGCCGTGAAGGACGCCGAGATCGTGCTCCTGGACGCTCACCACGACCGGGTCGTCGTCGAGCTTACTTCGGTTCCTCTTCGACGCGGCGGGCGGGTGATCGGTGTCTTCGGCCAAGCCAAGGAAGCCACGAAGCGCTCGCCCGCGCCCCCGCTTCCAGGTCTGACGCCCCGCCAGGCCGAGGTGTTGGGGCTTCTCGAGCAGGGGCGCTCGACGAGCCAGATCGCCGAGGACCTCCACCTGAGTCGCGAAACGGTACGAAACCACATCCGCCACATCCTGAGTGCGCTCGGAGTTCACTCGAGGCTCGGGGCAGTCGCCCTGGCGCGCAAGGCGCGTAGCTAGCCGGCAAACCGCGTCGAGGAGAGACCGGACTCGAACTGCGTCAGATCGTGCGGGTTGTGGACCTCGAAGCGATACCGCTGATGATTCACGTTGCCGGCGTGGTTCTCCTGAACGAAGACGACCGGGAACTGACTGGCGAAGTAGGCGGCCAGCCAGGGGTCGGCTGCAGTCTTGGACTGGGCCGCGTCGTCCCAGGGCACGGCGAACGTAGCGCCCTGCCAGCCGGCGGGAAGGTCGAAGGCCGACCGCATGGCGCCGAGGCCCTGGGCCACGTCTGACTTGACCCGCGCCTGGTGGGTCGGGTCGTCGTCACCGAACCGGCACGGGTAAAAACGATGGCAGGTGGGGTCTCCAGCGTCGCGGACAAAGGCGTGACCCGACGGACCGGCGTGGAATTGCATGACCCATGCGCCGGACGATCTCATTCCTTCGAGCTCGTCCCAGCTCAGATACCAGTCGTCCTCGCCGTTCGGCCCACCGAAGTCACCGTCGGCGAACCCGGAGGCGACGTACATCGTCGCGCTGAAGCCGTGGTGCTCGAGGACGGGCGTGGCGAGCTGCGCGGACGTCTGGCCGTCGTCGAAGGTGATGAGGATCGGTTTTGACGGAAGCGAGACCTCCTCGCCGTACACCCACTTCTTGTACTGCGCCGGCGTGATCGTCTCGTAGCCCGCATCGTCGAGGTACCTCATCTGCTCCCGGAAGGCGGAAAGCCGCACGTCGAAGAACCTTTGGTCGGCCGCCCCTTCCACGACGGCCGAATCCGTCGTCATGCCGTGATAGGCGAGGACTGGAATGCGGGACGGGTCGGCGTCGTCGCGGGAAAGCAGCACGAGCCCAAGTGCCGCAGCGCCAAGCACGAGCCCCGACCCGACAGCAAGGAGTAGGGCTATTCGACCGGACGTGGCCCGGGTCGGCCAGAATGCCCGCCGAGGCAGCCTGCGTGATCTCGGCAGCGTTGCCCCGGACTGCCAGGATGCCCAGCGAAGGGTCACGAGCCCGCCAGCCGCGGCGAGCCCGCGGGAGGCCGCGCGTAGACGATGATCCGCTGCGAGGCGGAATAGAGCGGGTGGCACGCCGAGAGGACGAGCTTCTCGAATGGCCGGGGGCGGAGGATCGACCAGTCGTGGTCGTCGACAATCGCGTCTGCGTAGACGACGTAGCGGAAGGTTCCGTACGGCATCTCGAGGAAGATGCTGTCGCCCGAGCGAAGAGCGTCGAGATGGCGGAACGGCTGGAGGTGCGTCGTGCGATGCCCGGCGATGGCGACCGTGCCTCCTTGCCCGGGGAGCGACGTCATCCGGTAGCGGCCCGGGCCGCGAGCCAGCTGGGACGCGCTGGTCCCCTCCACGACGACCATCCGCAGTCCGAGACGCGGCACGACGATCGTCCCGACGGCATCCCCCTCGCGTAGCCGGGCGCCGAACGCGGCGGCACGGCGACGCAGGTTGGCCGGCGACTCGGCTCGGTCTGCCGGCGCCGACACCGTTTTCTTTTCCGCGAGCTCGACTCGCAGCGCGCCCTGCGCCCGTGACGTCGTGATCGCTGAAAAGGGCTCGCCCCAGACGAGGGTGACGGCAACCCAGCCGAAAACGGCCACCCCGGCAAGTGCCAGGATGACCGCAAACGGGCGTGCGTACGGCCTCACTCCTATGCCAGCGTGCGCGGAACGATCCGCCAGAGGGCGGTCGCCGCCATTACGAGGGCAAACGCGGCCACGACGAACCAGACCAGGCCGAGGCCGCTGAACGGGAGGGCCCCCAGGTCACCGCCTGCTGCGGCGGCTCCGCCGGCGAGCACTCCGCCCGCGCCGATTCCACCGCTCAGAACTCCGCTGTTGTACATGTCACCACTGCCTTTCGTTGTTGAGAAGGGCGTCCCAAATCGCCTTCGCATGGACTCCCTGAAGAAAGATGTCGAAGGACATCTCGACGACCACCGTTGCGGCGAGCGCCATCTGTAGCGGCCCGCGTGCCCGTACGGTCACGACACGCTCCGCGACGAACACACAGGTCACCGCCAACCAGATCGGATGTAAGTGGACGGCTCCGTCGACCGCGAGCGACCAGGTGAGCGAGAGCAGGTACGCGAGCGTCACGACGATCCCGAACAAGGTGAGGATCTGTCGGCCCCAGTAACTGGCCGTGACCCGCGTCAGTCCGTAGTCGCGCAAGTTCTCGAGCGCACCGCGCTTCCACCGCAGTCGTTGCCGGTACAGGTCGCGCCAGGACTCCATCACCTCTGTGGTCAGGCGGCAGCCCTTCGGCGAGAGAACCTTGTATCCGAGGTGGAGCAGGGCGAGCGTCAACTCGTTGTCCTCCGTGAGGACGTTCGTGTCGTAGACCTGTGGGAGCCGGCCGGGCAGGACGCCTTCGGCTCGAGCCCAGACGACATGGCGGAGCGTCCGCGCCGAGAACAGGGTTGCCGTGCCGGTGAGGACGAGCACCTTTCCCTTCAGCCGCGCGACATCGCGCGCATACCGGGCGTACTCGTTGCGCTGCAGCATGCCGACG
>DAITAN010000231.1:0-4607 GCA_036824235.1 Gaiellaceae bacterium
GGCGGTCGCTGTCGGGCCGCGCGAGGTCGTGGCGCGGATGCGCGACGGGCTGGAGGTGGAGACGGACATGGGGCCGGTCGAGGTCGGCGCGTCCGAGCTGTTGGCCGTGAACGGAGCGGAGGTCGAGTTCACGCCGGTGTCTGTCGGGAACCCGCACGCGGTCATCCGCCGTGACCCCGAGCGCGCCGAGCTCCTGCGGCTCGGGCCGCTCGTCGAGAACCACCCGCGCTTCCCGGAGCGCACCAACGTCCAGCTCGTGCACGTCGACTCCGGCCGCGAAGCCACCGTCGGCGTCTGGGAGCGCGGCGCGGGGGAGACGATGTCCTCGGGGACGAGCGCCGTGGCGGTCGCGGGAGCCTCCGTCGCAAACGGCTGGTGCCAGAGCCCCGTCACCATTCACCTGACCGGGGGAGACATGCAGGTCGAGCTCGACGCGGACTTCAACGCGCGCCTGACCGGCGCGGCGCAGGAGATCTGCACGGGCGAGGTCTCACCCGAGCTCCTCGACGAGGTGCGGGGCGGATGAGGTTCGCCTCCCGGCTCGACCAGGTTCCTCCGTACCTCTTCGCCGAGATCGAGCGGAAGATCGAGGCCATGCGCGCCGAAGGCGCCGACGTCATCTCGCTCGGCATCGGGGACCCCGATCTCCCGACCCCTCCCGCGGTCATCGAGGCCCTGCAGCGGGCCGTGACCGCGCCCGAGACCCACCAGTACCCGTCCAACCGCGGGCTCGCGCCCTTCCGCGAGGCCGTGGCCGGCTTCTATCGCGACCGCTTTGGCGTCGAGATCGACCCCGAGACGGAGGTGATCCCGGTGCTCGGCGGCAAGGAAGGCGTGGCCCACGTGGCGCTGGCCTGCCTAGACCCGGGCGATGTCTGCCTCTCGCCCGACCCCGGCTACCCGCCGTACACGTCGGGCCCCGTGTTCGCAGGCGCGGACATCCACTACCTGCCGCTGGCCGAGGAGAACGCCTTCATGCCCGACCTGGCCTCGATCCCGGGCGACGTGGCCTCGAGGGCGAACCTCCTGTTCTTCAACTATCCGAACAACCCGACCGGGGCCGTCGTCGCCGACGGGTTCTTCGAGCGCGCCGTAGCGTTTGCCCGCAAGCACGACCTCATCGCCGTCCACGACTCCTCGTACACCGAGATCGCGTTCGACGGCTACCGGCCGCCGAGCTTCCTTGCCACGCCGGGCGCCAAGGACGCCGGCGCCGAGATCTTCTCGCTCTCCAAGGGCTGGAACATGACCGGCTGGAGGATCGGCTGGATCGCCGGCAACGCCGAGGTCGTGGAGCACTACCGGCAGCTGAAGACGAACCTCGACTCCGGCATGTTCGACGCGCTCCAGCACGCCGGCGTCGCGGCCCTCACGGACGCGCGGGCGTTCCCGCAGGAGATGTCCGAGGTCTACCGGCGCCGGCGCGACCTGATGGTCGACGCGCTCGCGGCGATCGGCATTCCGGCCGAGCCGCCGCGCGCGACCCCCTACATCTGGGTGCGCGTGCCGCAGGGGCACGACTCTGCGAGCTTCACCGAGCTCGTTCTCACCCAGGCGGCCGTGGTCGTCTCGCCGGGGCCTTCGTTCGGCCCGTCCGGGGAAGGGTTCGTCCGCATCTCCCTCACGGTCGCCGACGAACGGCTCGAAGAAGCGGCCGGCCGAATCGCATCTTCGCTCCGCGTCGAATCACGGGCATAATCGCCCTGTGAATCACCACCACCCGGACCCCGCGCCCGGGGCAGAGCCCGAGCGCGGATTCGTCGTCGCCGTGTTGGCGCCCGGAGTGGACGAGGAACAGGAGCTCGGCGAGCTACGCGAGTTGCTGCGCACGGCCGGCGTCGAGCCGGTCGGCGAGCTCGTCCAGCGCCGGCCTGCGCCGGATGTACGCACGTACGTGGGCAAGGGCAAGCTCGAGGAGCTCAAGGAGGTCGTGAAGAACTCCGGCGCCGAGTCCCTGATCGTCGACGACGAGCTCGACCCGGGGCAGCAGCGGCGCCTCGAGGACGCGCTGACCGCGCGCGTCATCGACCGGACGCAGCTGATCCTCGACATCTTCGCCCAGCACGCGCGCAGCGCCGAGGGCAAGCTCCAGGTGGAGCTCGCGCAGCTCGAGTACAACCTCCCGCGCATGCGCGGCATGTGGCAGCACCTCGAGCGCCTCGGCGGCGGCATCGGGACGCGCGGCCCGGGCGAGTCACAGCTCGAGACCGACCGCCGCATCGCGCGGCGCCGTATCGGCCTCCTCAAGCGCAAGCTGCGCGAGCTCGAGAAGCGCCGCGCGCTCCAGCGGAAGGAGCGGGAGCAGAGCGTCGTGCCCGTCGTCGCCCTTGCCGGGTACACGAACGCCGGCAAGTCCACGCTCCTGAACGCGCTCACCGACGCCGAGGCCTCGGTCGACGACCGCCTCTTCGAGACGCTCGACCCGACGACGCGCGGGTTCGTGCACGACAGCCGCCGCTACCTCGTCACCGACACGGTCGGCTTCATCAGGCGCCTCCCGCACCAGCTGGTCGAGGGCTTCGCCGCCACGCTGGAGGAGACGCTGCTCGCCGACCTCGTCCTGCACGTCGTCGACGCGTCGGAAGACGACGACCGCATGGAGGAGACGATCGCCGCCGTGGACCGTGTCCTCTTGGAGATCGGCGCCCGCGAGCTGCCGGTCGAGCTCGTCCTCAACAAGATCGACCTCGTCGATCCGCTGCGGCGACGGCGACTCGGCAACCGCTTCCCCGACGCCCTCCAGATCTCGGCGGCCGGTGGGGAGGGGCTCGAGGAGCTCCGCGCCCACATCGCCGAGCTCTTCGCGGACCGCTTTCGGCCTGTCAAGCTCCTCGTGCCACACGGGGACGGCCGCGTGCTCACCGAGCTGTACGACCTGGGCGCGCCGATCGAGCAGCGCGTCGACCGCGCAGACGGCGTGCTCGTCCATGCGCGGCTCCCCGAGCGGGAGCTCGCCCGCTTCGCGCCCTATCTCATCGCGGACGCGGACGCTCCGGCCACCCGGGCGCGAAAAGCGTGATCGACCTCCCGATCGTTCGGCTCCACGCGGAGGCTCGGCTCCCGGAGCGCGCCTATTCCGGCGACGCCGGCCTCGACCTCGCGGCCTGCGAGCGCGTCGAGCTCGGCCCGGGGGACAGGGCCGTCGTTCCGACGGGGCTGGCTGTCGCCATCCCGGAGGGCTTCGCCGGGTTCGTGCAGCCGCGCTCGGGGCTCGCAGCGCGCCACGGGATCGCCGTCGTCAACTCGCCGGGGCTCATCGACTCCGGCTACAGAGGCGAGATCCGCGTCGTGCTCCTGAACACCGACGCGGAGCGAACGTTCGTCGCCGAGCCGGGCGAGCGCATCGCACAGCTCGTCGTGCTGCCCATTCCGGAGCTCGAGGTCGTGGAGGTCGACGAGTTGCCCGCGACCGAGCGCGGCGTGCGGGGATTCGGGTCGTCAAGGACGACGTGACGCGATGGAGCCGCGCATCCGTGTCTCCGCGGTCCTGCGGCGCGAGAGCCGCATCCTCCTCGTCCGCCACGAGAAGGCTGGCCGCGAGTACTGGCTTCTGCCCGGCGGAGGGGTGAGCGCGGGGGAGACGCTCCTCGAGGCGATGAAGCGCGAGCTGGCGGAAGAGGTCGGGCTCGACTCCGACCTCCCGCTCGAGGGCCCGGTCGCGCTCGCCGAGTCGATCGCCCCGGCCGGCTGGCCGAGGAAGCACGTGCTGCACATCGTCTTCGCGGGCCACCTCGGCGACCGCTCGCTCGAGCGCGTGACCTCGCAGGACGAGGCCGTGTGGAACCACCGCCTGTTCGACGTCGAGGAGCTTGCCGGGCTCGCCCTGCACCCGCCGATCCAGCGCTTCCTGGCCCGGTGGCAGCCCGGCGACCCCACGGTCTATCTCGGCTCGCTCTGGGCGCCCTAGCGGCACAAAGCGCGCACCACGCGCGCGTTTTCCCGCACTAGGATCGAAAACGGGGGGGCCCCCGGCGATGCGGCTCAGTAGCGGCCGCCGCGCGACCGGGCGCGACCGGCCGAGACTTTTTGTGCTTCGGCCTCGAGGTCATCCCCGAGCGGCACGAGCGCCGGCGGCTCGCCGCCACGGTGGGCAAGCGACTGCGCGAGGAGCCAGTCGGCGAGCCACGGGTTCCGCGGAAGGAGGGGCCCGTGGAGGTACGTGCCCACCGCGCGGCCGACGCGGCAGCCCTCGAAGCCGCTCTCCCCGTCGTTCCCGAAGCCGGCGATCACCCGGCCGAGCCCCTCGGCGCCGGGGTCGAGCACCGTGCGCCCTGCGTGGTTCTCGAAGCCGGCTAGCAGGCGACGCTCGCCGGGCTCCAGCTCGCACTCGAGGAGCACGTCGCCGATCATCCGCCGCTCCCCGGCAACGGTCTCGTGCGGGAAGAGGCCCACGCCCGGCAGCACCTCGCCGTCACGGCCCCGGTAGGAGCGGCCCAGGAGCTGGTAGCCGCCGCAAACGGCCAGGATTGCCGCCCCGCCGGCCGCCGCCTCCCGCAACGCCTCGCCCTTCTCGACGAGGTCGGCGGCGACGAGCGCCTGCTCGCGATCCTGGCCGCCGCCGACGTAGAGAAGGTCGTGCTCTCCCGGCCGCACGTCCTCGTCCATTC
>DAITAN010000232.1:0-4600 GCA_036824235.1 Gaiellaceae bacterium
TGCGCGACGAGCTGGCCACCGATCGCGAGCCGGATGTGCTGCCGGCCGAGATCGAGCCGGCTAGCGGCTAGGCGAGGGCGTCTTGCGCCAGTAGTCGTAGAGCCGCCAGAGAATGACCCCGCACACGATCGCGGGGATCTCGACGACCGCGAAGAAGGCCTGGCCGATCCAGACCGGCAGGGGCTCGCTGAACTGCGACTCGGGATACCCGGCGGGGAAAGCAAGGAACACGACCGCGATCGGCAGGAGGATCGCAGCCCACTCGCGGATCGCCCAACCGAAGGCCACGTGCAGGCCCACCACGACCGCAACGAGGGACCACGTGCGCCAGTCACTGCCCTCGAGCCTGCCCTGGTCCACGAGCCCGTAGAGCCACAGCATGCTGACCGCCAGATAGGTGAGCGCTCCGATGGCGAATCGCCGTAATCTCACACTTGCTATATAGCAGACATGAGATTGGGAGTAAAGAGGGCCCTGCACCCGCCCGGGAACGGCGTCCCTGGCTCCCCCGGAAGAGTGACCGAAGATCCCCCTTTTGCGCATTGACGGCATACGGCGCTCATACGAACCGCTGCCCTTCTCCATCCGTTGGCCGCCGATGGTGAGTGTGCAAGCAGCCACTCCCCCGAAACGGAAAAGGACACCGACATGCGCAGGATCAGACTCCACACCTCGAAGAAGATCGCTCTCACGGCCGCCGCCGTCAGCGCCGTTTCGATCGCGGCAGCCGGCGGGACATACGCAAACTTCACGGCCACCCCGGTGACGATCTCGAACAACGCGTTCGCTGCCGGCACCCTCGAGATGGATCGCTCGGGCTCGGGCGCCGTCTTCTCCGCCGCCGGCATGGTGATCGGCGACGACGCCTCCGGCTCGGTCACGATCACCAACAGCGGCTCCCTCGCCGGCGAGTACGCCCTGTCGGGCTCCGCGAGCGGCGACCTCGCCCCCTCGCTCGACCTCGTCATCTACAAGGACAACGACGGCCAGGCCGGCTCCAAGATCTACGACGGCGCCCTCAACGGCCTCAGCTCGGTCGACCTCGGCGCCTTCGCGGCCGACGGCGGCAGCCACACCTATTACTTCCACGTCTCCCTTCCCACGACCGGGTCGGACGCAGGCGACAACGCCCTCCAGGGCAAGTCGGCCAGCGCCAGCTTCACCTGGTCGGCGACCCAGGCGTAAGCGCGCCAACCCCGGAGCAAGACGGCACATGCAGATGCGACTCACGTCGGTGCTAAAGAGGACGGTCGGCCCGCTCACCGGGCTGGCCGTCCTCGCGGCGTTCGCCTACCTCGGCCTCTTCATCGCGGGGTACAAGCCCGTCGTCGTCTACTCCGGCTCCATGGAGCCCGGACTCGCCGTCGGCACGCTCGCCTTCGTCGAGAGCGTCCCTGCCGAGAGCGTTCGCGTCGGCGACGTAATCACGTTCGGCGATCCCCACCAGCCCGGCCGGCTCGTCACGCATCGCATCGTCGAGACCGCCGAGACGCCCGAGGGAGAGCTCGCCTTCCGTACGAAGGGCGACGCCAACCTCAACCGTGACCCCTGGGCGATCGCCCTCCCCAACGAGGCGGGCCGCCTTGCCTTCGACGTCCCGTACGTGGGCTACGCGCTCTGGTACGCAAAGACGCGCGAGGTGCGGATGGGACTGATCCTGCTGGTCTCCGGCCTCGTGCTCGTGTTCCTGCTCCAGGCCATCTGGCGTCGGCCCGATACACCAGTCGAGGCTCCTGCCAGTTGAGATCCCGCGCCCTCCTGATCGGTTCGATCGTCGCCCTCGCGGCCATCCTGGCCGTCGGGGGCTTGACGCGTATGAGCTCCGCGTCCTTCACGGCGGGACTCACGACCGGGGGCAACTCGGTCACGGTCGACAAGCTTTCCAACCATTTCGCGGTGACCCCCGGCGCGTCGGCGACCGGGAACGTGGACTCGCTCGCCGTCAATCTGGGCTTCGTCGCCACTCCCCAGACGATCACCAATGTCTTCACGGTCCGCAACGTGAGCTCCGTGGCCCGGACCGCGACGCTCGTCGTCCTCGGGCCCGCCCAGCTCGGCTCCGCCTCCTTCGCACAGTCCGGCACCGCGAGCGTGACGCTCGCCCCGGGAGCGTCGAGCGCCGTGTCTCTCACGACCTCCTCCTCGGCCGCCGGACGCGGCACCGGCTCGATCAGGCTGAAGCTCGGCAACTCGACCTGGCTCTATCGCGACTACTCGGTCACGCTCGACGCGGCGCCTGCGGCTCCCGCCAGCCTGACGGCGACGCCGATCGCGGCCGCGGACATCAGGGTCGACTGGCCGGACTCCACCACAACGACGAATCTCGCCGGCTACGACGTCTACCGTTCGACCGGCGGCAGCTGGACGAAGCGGAACACCTCGCTCGTCACCGGCACGACCTGGACGGACACCTCCCCGACGAACGGAACCCAGTACTCCTACCGCGTTCGCGCGGTGTCGAGCGGGACGCCCTCCTTCGAGAGCGTCGACAGCCCGACCGCGACGGCCCGCGCCGACTCGACCGCTCCGACTCGCCCTTCGGCGGTCGCTCTCGCCAACGGCGGAGGTCAGGGCAACGCCTACATCAACCTCGCGAACCGCGCGTCTGTCTCCGTCACCGTGACGCTGCCGGCATCCTCGGTCTCCACCGACGTCGTGACGGTGACGCTCTCGAGGAGCGGCACCTCGGTCTCCAAGAGCGCCCCAGCGACCAACGGGGCGGGCACGGTCACGATCACGGGCATCGACGCGACCACGGTTCCCGACGGGTCGGTCACGATCGCGGCAACCGCCTCCGACGCGGCCGGCAACACCTCCTCGACGAGGTCGACGACCGCCACGAAGGACACGGCCGCTCCGAACGTTCCGACCGCGACCTACGACGACCGTGACAACCAGAACGACCGCATCACCGGCACCTGCGAGGCGAGCGCGACGATCACCGCGACGCGGACGGTGCCCTCGGCCGCGGGCCCGTACACGGCGACCGCCACGACCGGCGGCACCTACACCGTCACCGTGGCGCGCGTCGACGGGCAGACCTGGAACCCGATCACGGTCACCTACCTCGTGACGGCGACCGACCGGGCAGGCAACACGAGCGCCGCGACCACGCTGACGTACAACGTGACAACGTGACGCGCTAGCGCCCTTCGGCCTGCGTCCCGAAACTAGACTCTTCCGACCATGACCCGCGCGCTCGCCGCCCTCTTCGCCTGCCTCGCCCTGGCGGCGTGCGGCGGCGACGATGACGAGAGCTCGGACGAGTTCGTCTCGCAGGCGAACGCGATCTGCGCCGAGTACGGGCCGAAGATCGAGTCCATCCCGCCCCCGGTCGAGGATGTCGACGAGTGGGGCGCGGTCGGAGCCGATATCGGCGACCAGCTCGAGGCGTCGGTCAACGCGCTGCGGCTCCTCCAGCCGCCGGACGACCTCGCAGACTCCTACGCGGAATGGATCGGGCTCCGGGCTGACCTGCTGAATTCGATGCGCGGCGTCCAGGAGGCCGGGAACGTCCACGACGAGGCGGCCGTCGAGGAGGGGCTGGCCGCCATTCGCGAGACGCAGGCCCGCGCCGACGAGCTCGCCGAAGAGCTCGGCCTGGCCGACTGCTCCCCGACTGGGATCACCCTCGAATAGCTAGCGGCCGCTGAAGCGCGGCTCGCGCTTCTCGAGGAAGGCGGCGACGCCCTCCGCGAAGTCGTCGGTCCGGGTGGCGGCCACCTGGAGCTGGGCCTCGAGCTCGAGCTGATCCTCGAGCCGCGAGGTTGCGGCACGCTGGAAGAGGCGCTTGGTCATCGCGATGGCGCGCGTGGGGAGGGCCGCCAGCTCGGCCGCACGCTCCTGCGTCCTTGCCAGAACGGTGTCCGTGTCCACGACCTCCGAGACGAGCCCCCAGGCCAGCGCCTCGTGCGCATCGATCTTGCGGCCGGTGCACATCCACTCGAACGCCCGGGAGTAGCCGAGCAGCTGCGGGACGAGCCACGAGCCCCCCGTGTCCGGTACGAGCCCCACGGTGATGAACGCCGGCACGAACGCAGCCTTGTCGGCCGCGATCCGCAGGTCGCAGGCGCACGCCAGCGAGAGCCCCGCGCCGGCGGCGGCGCCGTTCACTGCAGCGAGCACCGGCTTCTCGAGCCCTTGGAGGCCGAGCACATGCCGGTTCCAGCGCTCGCGGAGGAGCCCGGCAACGTCGCGATCGCCTCCGCTGAGCTCGGTGAGGTCCTGGCCGACGCAGAACCCGCGGCCCGAGCCGGTGAGGACGACGGCGCGCACCTCCGGGTCTGTGGCCTCCCTGATCGCGGCCGAGAACGCCTTGTGCTGCGCGACGTCGAACGCGTTGAGCTTGTCAGGGCGGTTCAGCGCGATCGTCAGCACCGCGCCGTCGCGTGTCGTCTCGACCTCAGCCATACCGCTCCTCGGTAGACCTGAACGGGTTCGGTAGCGTGGAACCGATGGCCGATCTTACGTTCATCGACGCGCTCCTCGGGCCGGAGCAGCCGGCGGCCCGGAGCCCCGGCTCCGACGAGGAGGCGCTCGACGCCTACTCGCGCGCGGTCGTCTCCGTCGCAGAGCTCCTCTCCCCCTCGGTCGCGAACCT
>DAITAN010000233.1:0-4594 GCA_036824235.1 Gaiellaceae bacterium
AGCCGCGAGTGGAGGTAGAAGACGTCGCCGGGGAAGGCCTCGCGCCCGGGCGGGCGGCGGAGGAGAAGCGACATCTGCCGGTAGGCGTCCGCGTGCTTCGAGAGGTCGTCGTACATGCAGACGGCGTGCTTGCCGTTGTAGAGGAAGTACTCGCCCATAGCCGTGCCCGTGTAGGGCGCCATCCACTTGATCGGCGCCGCCTCGGTCGCCGACGCCGTGACGATGATCGTGTACTCCATCGCCCCCGCCTCCTTGAGGCGCTCGTACACCTGCGCCACGGTCGAGGCCTTCTGGCCGATCGCGACGTAGATGCAGATCATGTCCTGGCCCTTCTGGTTCAGGATCGTGTCCACGAGGATCGCGGTCTTCCCCGTCGAGCGGTCGCCGATCACGAGCTCGCGCTGGCCGCGGCCGATGGGGATCATGGAGTCGATCGCCTTGATGCCGGTCTGGAGCGGCTCCACGACCGGCTGGCGGCTGATGACGCCGGGGGCCTTGTGCTCGAGCAGGCGGGTCTCGGTCGCGCCGATCGGGCCCGCGCCGTCGAGCGGCTCGCCGAGCGGGTTGACGATGCGGCCGACGAGCTCGTCGCCCACCGGGACGTTGACGACATGGCCCGTGCGCTTGACCGTCCCGCCCTCTGCGATCTTCTCCCAGTCGCCGAAGAGCGCGACGCCGACGTTGTCCTCCTCGAGATTGAGCGCGATTCCCGTGACGCCGTGCTCGAGCTCGAGCAGCTCCAACGACATGCAGCTCTCGAGGCCGTAGACGCGGGCGATGCCGTCACCGATCTGCAGAACGCTGCCGACCTCGGCGAGGTCGGTCTCGACCTCGTAGGCCTCGATGCGCTCTTTCAGAATCGACGTGATCTCTTCGGGACGTAGTTTCAACGTGTGTGCTCCTTAGCGTCGGGCGGTGAGTTCCTGGCGAAGACGGTTGAGGCGGCCGCGCACGCTCGCGTCGAGTCGACGCGAGCCGGCCTGGACGACGATGCCGCCGATGATGTTGGGGTCGACAGTGCGTGTGGCCTCGACCCTACGGCCGGCGGCGTCCTCGATCCGGCGCACGAGCTGGGCCGCCTCGTCGTCGGAGAGCTCGACGGCCGTGGTCAGCTCGAGCTCGAGGACACGGGCCTCCCGCGCGATCAGCCGCTCGAACTCCGACTGGATCTCTCCGATCTCGGCGATCCGGCCCTTCTCGGCCAGCAGCAGGAGGAAGTTGCGGACGAGCTCGTCGGCGTCGGCGAGCAGTTCCGCGAGCGCGTCGCGCTTCACGTGCGGCTGGACCTGGGGGTTGCGGAGGAACGCGCGCAGCTCGTCGTTGGACTCGACCGCCTCGGCGAAGTCGGCAAGCTCCTCGCGCACCTCGGCGAGGCGCCCCTTCTCGCCGGCGGCCTCGAGCAGGGCCTCGGCGTAGACGCGGTGAGCGAGGGCCATGGTCTCCCTAGTTCTCCGACGCGAGTCGCTGGACGTCGGCCTCTTCGATCGTCTCCTCGATCAGCCGGCGCTGGTCGTCCTCGTCGAGGACCTTGCCCGTCACCTTCTCGGCGGCGAAGAGCGTCAGCTCGACGACGTCGCGGCGGATCTGCTCGCGCAGCCTGGCGTTCTCGGCGGCGAGCTCCTCGCGATTTTTCTCCAGCTGCTCCTTGAGGTCGGCGTCCGCGCGCTCCTTCGCCTGCTCGACGAGCCGCTGGGACTGCCGGCGCGCGTCCTCGAGGATCTGCTCGCGGTCGGCCTTGGCCTGCTCTCGCTCCTTGGCGGTCAGCTCGCGGAGCTCGCGGGCTTCGGTGCGCGCCTTGTCGGCCTCGTCGAGCGCCTCCCGGATGCGGTCGCGCCGCTGGTCGATCATCCTCTGGATCGGGCCGAAGGCGAAGCGCCGGAGCGCCCAGAGGACGATCAGGAACGTAAGGATCGTCCAGACCATGAGGCCCGGGACGACGTCGATCAGCGACCCCTCTTCCTCTTCGGCCGTGGTGGTCGTCTCCTGGGCGAAGAGGAACGCCTGAAGCAGCGAGTCCTTCATTGTTAGACGAGCACGAAGGCGAGCAGGGCGCCGAGGAGCGCGTAGAAAACGACGGCCTCGACGAGAGCGAAGCCGAGCCACTGGATGCCGGTCAGCTCACCGCGAAGCTCGGGCTGGCGCGCGACGGCCTGGATCATGGAGCCGAAGATCGTGCCGAGGCCGATGCCGGCGCCGACCGCGCCGAGGCCGACCCCGACGCCGAAGGCGATCGCCTTCCCCAGGTCGGCGAGACCTGCGTCGGTGGTCTGTGCGAGCAAGAGTTCCACTGTTCCTCCTCCTTAGTGTTCCGGTTCGATTGCGGCACCGATGTAGATCGCCGAGAGCAGGGCGAAGACGAAAGCCTGGATCGTGACCACGATCCCTACCTCGAAGAGGTAGATGACGGTCCCGGCGACGACCGAGATGGGGATCAGGTACCAGGACGAGAAGATGAAGATCAGGCCGAGCATGACGAGGATCAGCATGTGGCCCGCGAGCATGTTGGCGAACAGTCGGACGGAGAGCGAGATGAGCCGCATGAACTGCGAGATGATCTCGAGCGGCACGATCAGCGCGAGGAGCGGCTTGGGCACCCCCTCCGGGATCCAGCTCTTCAGGTAGCGCCGCACGCCGTTGTAGCGGATGCCCTCGACGTGCGTGGCCCCGAAGGTGATCAGCGCCAGCGCGAGCGTGACGCTCAGATTGGCGGTCGCCGCGTAGATGCCGAGCGTCGGCACGTTCACGCCGAAGACCTCGTACGTGTCGTTCGAGATCGGGAGCGGCACGAAGCCGACGATGTTCACAACCCAGATGAAGAGGAAGAGCGACGCGACGTACGGGAACCAGAGGCGCAGAGCCTTCGAGGGCAGGCTCGATTCGGCGATCTGCGACTGCACGAGCTCGTAGATCGCCTCGCCGGCCGTCTGGCGGCGGTCGGGCTTCAGCGAGAGGCCGAAACGCATGAGCCAGATGCCTAGGAAGATCGTCGCCAGCCCCGCGACCCAGAGGTACACAACGGCCTTGTTGACCGACATGTCGAGCGGGCCGAGGTGAATCGGGATCCACTCGTCGAGCAGGAACTCGTGCTGTGGATCGAAGTCGCCTTCGGCGGCGAACACGAAGCTCATCGGCGCGGCGTTCCCTGGAAGTACAGGGTCAGGCTCGTGGCCAGTTCGACGCTGTACGCGGCCGCGTAGGTGAGCGCGCCGGCGAGCGCCAGAGACGGGTTCGCGACCGCGACGGCGATGAGAATGAGCACGAGGACGATCCCGCGGGCCATCATCCCGAAGGCGGCGATCCCGGAGCCGCGCAGGGTCGGCTCGCCGATCCCTGCCTTGTTCAGGAGGATCCCGACGATCTGGCTCCCGGCCCAGAGCAGCGCGCCGAGCGCCCAGCCCCGAACGTCCCAGCCGGCGAGCAGGAAGACGGGCAGCGCCAGCGCGACGACGGCGCCGCCGAGCATGATCGGCATGCGCCGCTCGGGCATCGGCCTCGGCGTGAGGATCGCGCCGGGCATCACAGGGCGCGCCCGTAGCGGTAGTAGACGGCCAGGATCGAGGCGGGAATGCCGATCACGGAGCCGATTGCGATGCCGGCGCCTGTCGCTCCGGCCGCCACGCCCAGCGCCGCGCCGAGCCCCACGCAGGCGAACAGCACACCTGCGAGAAGAGCCCCGGCGCCGATCGGATCGAGCGGCGTGCGTTCGGCGGCCACGACGGACTGCATCTTATTCGCCCGCAGCCTATCAGTTCGACGGCAGCGTTCGTGACAGCCAGATGCCAGTCTCTATGCGGTAATGAGGCTACTTTGTGCGCGCGAGTCGCTTGCTGCCGAGCTCGCGCAGGACGTCCACGAGCAGATCGACGTCGTCCTCCTGCGTGCGCCAGTTGACGATCGCAGGGCGAAACGCGGTCTTGCCCGCGAAGCTCGTGGTGCCTACGTAGACGCGCCCGTCGGCCAGCACGTCCTCCCCGAGGCGCGCGTTCAGCCCGTCCAGCTCCTCCTCGGGCACCTCGGGCGGGCGGTAGCGGAAGCAGACGATGTTCAGCGGCACGTCGGCGAGGCGCTCGAGGTCGGGCGCCTCGTCCACCCGGCGCGCAAGGCGCTGTGCCAGGTCGAGATGGCGCTCCACCATCTCCCGGTAGCCGGTCCGGCCCCAGGCGCGAAGCGCGGCCCAGACCGCGATGGAGCGCGCGCGCTGGGAGGACTCGGGCGTCAGGTAGCCGTACGTCGGCTCGGGCTCGTCCTCCGGGAGGTAGGCGGCCGCGAGCGAGAAGACCTTGGCGAGCAGCCCGGAGTCGCGGACGAAGGCGAACCCGCAGTCATACGGGACGTTGAGCCACTTGTGGCCGTCGGCGATGACGGAGTGGGCGCGGTCGACCCCTTCGGCCAGCGCCTCCACACGAGGCGATACGCGCGCGAAGAGCCCGAAGGCGCCGTCGACGTGCAGCCAGGCGCCGTGCTCCTCGGCGAGGTCGGCGAGCTCGGCCAGCGGGTCGAACTCGCCCACGTTCACGTCGCCGGCGTTGCCGACGATGATCGCGGGCGCGCCTCCGAGCGCGCGGAGCGCGGACTCCAGCGCCGGCAGGTCGAT
>DAITAN010000234.1:0-4583 GCA_036824235.1 Gaiellaceae bacterium
CCGGGCGAGGTCCTCGGCGACCGCGAGCGTCGTCGTGCGGGCCCACGCCTCGAGCTCCTCGTTGCCGAGGCCGTCGCGGGGACGGAACGTGAGAACGACGTTCGACGCCTGCGCGAACGGCGTGAGCTCGGCGCCCGGACCGGCGAGGTCGATGACGGACTCCTGCTCGTGGAGCGGCCGCTCCTCGGCGGGAAAGTCGAGGCACGAGACGACGACAACGCCGTCGAGCCGGTTCGTGCGACCGTCGCCGGCGGTGCCGTCCGTGGGAAACGCCGGCCTCCCGTCGGGGCGCACGCGCGGCTCGACCGCGTCGAGCACGTGGGTGATGCGCACAGGCTCGCCGGCGCGGACGATGTCGACGTCGACGCCGTCCAGCTCGGGCACGGCGCCCGTCAGCTCGGCCGGGAAGGTCGCGAGCTCCCAGGCCATCAGGCCGCCCGCCGGTAGCCGAGTCGCCGTGAGATCTCTGCGGCCGCCTCGGCGCACTGCTCGCCCACGGCCGGGAGCTTCGGCTCAGGGAGCCTGTACGCGGGCCCGGAGACCGAAACGGCGGCGACACAGGTGCCCGACGCGTCGAACACGGGCGCCGCCACGGCGTTGAGCCCAACCTCGAGCTCCTCGACCGCCACCGCGAAGCCGGCGCCGCGGGCACGCTCCAGCTCGGCCCGCAGACCGCTTCGGTCGACGATGGTGCGCGTCGTCAGCTTCGAGAGCCGGCCGGTGAGCTGCTCGCCTCCGAATGCGAGGAGCGCCTTGCCGTTCGCGGTCGCGTGCAGCGGTGCGGCGCGCCCCGTCCAGTCAGTGACGCCGACGAAATGGTCGGCGTCCACCTGGAGCACGTTGAGCGCGCGCGCCCCTTCGCGGACCGCGAGGTTGACGGTCTCGCCGGTCCGTTCGGCGAGCCGCTCGAGCGTGGGTCGACCCGCCTCGACGAGAGTGATGCCGCGAACGGCGAGCCCACCGAGCCGTGCAAGCTCCGGGCCCGGCGCGAAGCGATCGCCGACACGGCGCACGAGACCCCTGCGCTCGAGCGTCGCGAGCAGTCGCGACACGGTGCTCTTGTGCGTTCCCAGCTCGGCCGCGAGCTCGGACACGCCCAGATCCTCGCGCCCCTCGTCGAAGGCCGAGAGGATTGCCATCGCCTTGTCGGCCGATTGCATCGTTGCGTATTTTGCAACGCCTGCGCCGATTGCGCAACTCACACTTCTCCGGACCCGGACGATCGCCTCTCCGTCCTCACCGCCCGGGTCGCGTACGCCCCTTCGTGCGGAAGGATCTGTAACGGCCGTCACGAACGACGCGGCATGAAGAGCGAGCAGGAAGCAACCCGCGCGCAGCTCGCGCTGATCGCCGCGCTGGCCCGCAACCGCGGCGAGCTCGACGCAGCGACGCTCGAGCGTCTGCTGCGGCTGGTCACGCCGAAGCCGGCCTAGGGCCGGTTAGGCGCGAGCACCGTCGCAGCCGACTCGATCTGCGCGTCGAGCACGACTCCGCCGTCGGCGATCCGGACGAGCGCCGCGGAGAATTCCTCCACGTCCGCGATCCGGTCTTTGAGGAGGTATCCGACTCCCTCCTCACCGGTCTCCAGCAGCTCGCGCGCGTATGCGGGCTCGAGGCTCTGCGACAGGAGCAGGACGCCGGTGCCCGGATAGAGGCTGCGGATGATCTTCGCGGCGCGGAGGCCCTCGTCGCTGCCGGAGGGCGGCATGCGGATGTCCACGACGGCTACGTCGGGACGGGTCGCGGCGACCTGCTCGAGCAGCTCGTCGCCGTCGCCCGCCTGGGAGACGACGTGCATCCCGGCGTCCTCGAGGAGCCCGGCGATGCCCTCGCGCACGAGCACCGAGTCGTCGGCGAGCGCGACCCGCAGGCGGCTGTCGTCGACACGGCGCGCGCGGCGCAGCGGCGGGAAGTCGTACGGAAGCCCGTCGGCGACGAGCTGGAAGAGGCGCTCGGCCTCCGGAAGGCCCGCAAGCTCGTAGCAGCCGAGATCGCGGACGGACGCCTCGGCGAGCGTGGCCGTCCTGGCGGAGAGGAGTACCTGTCCGCCGTGGCCGGCCGAGCTGATCCGCGCGGCGCGGTGCACGTCGAGGCCGACGAGGCCGTAGCCTGCGTCGATCGCGGTACCGGTGTGCAGGCCCATGCGGACGCGCACGGCTGCGCCGTCCGGCCAGGTCTCGGCCAGGAGCGCGCGCTGTGCGTCGAGGGCAGCCTCGACGGCGACGGGCGCCGAGTCGAAGACGGCGAAGAACTCGTCGGCGCGGCACTCGATCTCGCGGCCGCGATAGTCGGCGGCAGCCGTGCGGAGCTGCACGCGCGAGGACGCCAGCACGTCGCAGTAATCGGCGCCGAGGCTCCGGACGAGCGCGGTCGACCGCTCGATGTCGGTAAAGAGAAACGTGAGGTCTTGCTCGGACATGGCCTCAAAGCATTCAGGACGCTCCCGCGCCGATCCAGGAGGCCAGCACGCGGCGTAGGGTGCGGTTATCACTACCCCGTGGTCGCCCCCGGATGGCGAGCGCGACGCTAAGGCACGGCTGGACGTAGGTGCTCGTGCGTTGCGGCTTCCTGCCTAGGCGGAGAAGATCACGCCGTAAGACGCCGCGCGGTCCACGTCGCACTCAGCGTCGAGGCGTCGACCGGCCGGTGCGTGTACTCCTCGCCGACCGCCGTTACGGCGAAACCCGCGTCTTGGAGGGCCGCACGGACATCGGCATCCGCGTGGAAGTACTGCCGGTGCTCCTCGCGAAACGGGTGACCGTCAGCGGGCCGGGTGAGCTCGATTCTGGTGTCGCAGGTGCGGGCGCCGCGATCGACGACGCTACTGATCACAAAGTCGTTTCCGGCTGACTCCCCCGCGACGACGGGGTTCGTGATGGTGAAGTCCATCATCCGGTCGGTGTGGAGGTCGAAGACGAGCCATCCGGCGGGCCGAAGCCGTTGGGCCACTTCCGCGATCGTCGATCGCAACTCGTCCGGCGTGAGGTAGTTGAGACCGTCGAACGTGCAGACCGCCGCGTCGAAGACGCCTCTTACCGCCAGATCGGGGAGGGTCATCCGGAACAACGCCGCGTCGGAACCAAGACGATGACGAGCGACAGCGAGCATCGCGTCGGAGGCGTCGACGCCGACGACCCGGTAACCCCGTGCGATCAGCTCGTCCGCGAGGAGGCCGGTGCCGCAGCAGAGATCGAGCACGGTCCTTACGCCCTCCGGATCGGCACTCCAGAGCTCATCGAGGAACGAAGCCCAACGGCCATGGCAGGGGTCGACGACGATCTCGTCGTAGAGCCCTGCCAGCCGCGAGTACGCCTCGACCTGTCTCACAGGTCCCGGGTGCGGTCCGGTCAGATTCCGAGGATCTTGGCCTTGGCCGCCGCGAACTCCTCGTCGGTGAGCACACCCTGGGAGTGAAGCTGCGCCAGGTTCGCCAGCTTCGCGGTGTCGTCTTCCTCCGCGGGCGGCGCCGCCTGCGCGGGCGGCGCCTGCTGCTCATACTGCTGCGCGTCCTGCTCGGCATACCTGGCGTTCTGACGACGCGCCACGCGCCCGGACACGGCGGTGGCGGTTCCCGCGACGACTGCGGTGCGTGCTGCCATGCGTACAAGTCCCATGTCGTTACCTTTCGATCTCGAAGGGGCGGGGCTAGCTTGCCTCGTAGGCTTCCACGACGTCGACCGGGATCCGGATCGAGTCGATCAACACGGCGTCCGCAGCCCGCAGGGCGTCGACCACTTTGCCGACCCAGAGGTTCTCGAACGCGATCAGGAGAGCCGCGCTGTTGGACGGGAGGTCGTCGCTGACCTCCTCGGCATCCTCTGGCCCCAACGCGCCCGGCTGAGCGACATCGATGGCGACGAAGGCCGCGCCCTCCTCGTCGATGTCCGCCGCCTCGAGCGTCGTCACGACGCCGTCTGAATCTTTCATCACGAAGAGAAGGTCGAGCACTCGGATCGTGCCGTTCTCGACGAGCTCCATGATCGCCGGAGCGATCCGTCCGCTGAACTTGTTGCCTGGAAAGCCGATGATGTATACGTCGACGGGGCCCACTGCCATGAATCTCTCCTTGTCGGGGACGGCGCTCCAGCTGAGGACGTGCGCGAGCGGGTCCCGAGGCCTCTGAGCGCGCCTGCTCGTTCCAAGCGCGAGTATACGCCGCCGCTGCCTTTGCCCCCGCGATGGAGCGCGGGACCGACGGAGGAGTGCGCCGCCGTGCGAGCCGAGGCTCGTAAGGATCGCGGCTCGAAACCGCCGGCCCGCTGACCACAAATCGCGTCAGGGGCAATGAACGCCACGTCCGAAGGGAGTGCGACTGCGATGGCGAACCCCACGGAATACAGACGCGAAGGCGGCGTGAGCTCCTTCACGACGCGGCTCATGACGTAAGAGGGAGGCAGGGATGAACTCCAAGAGCATGGCAGGTTGGATCGGCTTCGCCGGCATCATGCTGGTGATCGTCGGTGCGATCGACTTCTTTCAAGGTGTAATCGCTCTTGCCGAGGACGAGTACTTCGTCCCGACTGGGTCCGGCTTCCTCGTCGTCGATCTGACGGGGTGGGGCTGGATCATGTTGTTCTGGGGCG